>NZ_JAJCNF010000015.1:0-75525 GCF_020560945.1 Dorea sp. 210702-DFI.3.125 | reverse complement strand
CAGCTGGGGGATTGACTCCCACCACTGATACCAGCTTGTTTCTCACCACCTATAGGTGGAAGTCATCTCCCAGCTGATATAAATCTGACGACTTTTCTTAAGGGAACCACTTTTACTTCTGTCAAAACCATCCAGACGGTTCTCCAACGAATACTACACTTCGTTAAAGATTTGCAGTAATCATAATATCATCAAATGCATGTTCCTGCTGTACGATCAGGATTCCTTCCTTGATCAACTGCAACACTGCCAGAAATGTTACGACAGTCTGCATCTTGGACTTCTGGCTGCCCAAAAGTGTACGGAAACTGAAATGCTTGTGTTCCCTCGCATAATCTGTCACAGTCTCCAGCTTTTCCTCAACCGTGACTTCTTCTTTCTCTAATTTACCAAATTTGCTTCTTACCGGATCGATCTTGTCTTCCTGACGCCTGATCACGTCCTGAAAAACACGGTTCAGTGTTGCCAATGTCAAATCCCCTAAAAGTTCGTCCAAATCTACCGGCTCCACATAATTCATGACTTCCTCCGGGATAGTCGGATCTTTGTACATCGTCCTGCCGCCATCCAGCTCTCGGTCACGAAGCTCATAGGACATATACTTGTACATCTTATATTGAAGAAGTTGTTCTACCAGTTCCTGTCTTGGGTCTTCCTCTTCCCCATCTTCTGTTACTTCCTTTGGAAGCAACATCTTACACTTGATATCCAAAAGCGTCGCTGCCATGACAAGAAATTCACTCATCACATTGAGATCTTCCCGTTCCATGGCTTTGATATAATCCATATACTGGTTCGTAATCTCCACAATAGGAATATCGTAAATATCTATTTTATTTTTATCGATCAAATGTAACAGCAGGTCAAGAGGTCCTTCGAACACCTGCAATTTTACCGGAATTCCCATGTCTCATTACTCTCCATAAATTTCCATGACTTTTAGGTCTGACAATCTATTATACTTGATTCTCTCACATTTTTCAACAATTATTTAAACTCAGAACAACAACCTCTGCCGGATTAAAGAGCCTGATATGAATGGTGTGGGTTCCAAGCCCTTTACTTACAATGACAGTCTGGTCTCCCACGCGCCGCATTTCTCCTGAATACTTTGGAAATAATACAAAATCCGGTCCGATCACACCTCCGATTCCCGGAATTCTCACCATACCTCCATGCAGATGCCCACTTAGGATCAGATCTGCTCCCCAGGCAAGGTATTCTTTCATATAGGAAGGATTATGTGCGAGAAGAACCTGAAATGCTTCCGGATCCCGATTTCCGATCCGCTCTTTTATTGCTCCCTCTGGCATCTCTCTTCGTTTCAAATGCGTGTAACACTCCAGTGGAATCTCAAGCCCTGTCAGGCGGACTTTTGATTCATCACTTAAAACTATCGATTCATTTTCCAAAAGATGTACTCCCAGATTCAGCAACTTTTCCCGATATAAAGCATAAGACTGGTCATACTTCTGTGGTTTTAATTTCATACGCTCTTCATGATTTCCATTTGCATAGTAGACTGGTGCAATTTTCACAAGCTCTTTCACACAGGCAAGGGCCGATTCATAGGAATGTCCGTTCTTTCCAACTAACATATCCCCACCGATTAGAATCAGATCCGGTGACTCTTTTTTCACTGCATCAATTAATCTGCAATTATTCACTCCATAGACCTGATTGTGCAGGTCACTTAAAAAGACCCATGTTTTCTTCCCTGCAAGCTTCGGTGACGCCACCTGGTAACGAGTCACGCAAAATGTATGAAGTTCCCGATACATTTCCGCAAATACAAGAAGTACTGCTGCCACCAGTATTCCGATTATGATTCCTGTTGTCGACATAGATATTCTCCTGATTTATTCTTCCATTTATTTACGTTTGTTTATCACACGTTTATTTATATCTGTTTTGAACACATCTGTATGTCTGGATTTTTCCCTTCCGTCACCGCTTCCCGGCTTTTCCGAAATGCCTCATACAGCTTTCGGATATTTCCAAATGCATAATCCGGCATAAATTCTGTCGCCACCAGATCCTCTGGCTTTGCCTCTCCTGTATACACAAGAGCCGTTTCCACTCCCGCGTTAATTCCACATGCAATGTCCGTGTAAAGGCGATCGCCAACTACAAGCACTTCCTCTGGTTTCGCACCTACCTGCTCCATACACATTTTTACAATCTGTGCATTCGGCTTACCTGCATAGTAAGGTGTCCGATCTGTTGTCACTTTCAACATCTCGCAGATTCCTCCGCAGTCAGGGACGAAGCCAAATGCAGTTGGGCACCGGTAATCTGGGTTTGTTCCGACAAAATCCACTTCCGGACGAAATAATGCCTTACATGCTTCTTCGACTTTTTCGTAGACAAGTGTTCTGTCAAATCCCACAACTACGCATGCTACATCTTCCTCTGCCTCGTGGGTCAGCTTTAGTCCAAAGCTTTTTAACTCCTCTTCAAAAGACGGCGTTCCTACTACAAGCAGTTTCTTATCTTCATAGTGCTCCTTCAGATACTTACATGTTGCATAAGATGCAGTCACAAACTGATTTTCTACTGCGGAAATATTCCATTTCTTAAATTTCTCTATATAATCTTTTCGGCTTTTGACCGAATTGTTCGTAATATAAAAAGCTCGTCCGCCAATGCTTTCAATATAATCAAGCAACTCCCGGCTGCCATCATAAATCGTGTCATCAATGGCAAGTGTCCCGTCTATATCAAACAAAAAATATTTTTTACTATCTAAATCATTTCCTTTTAACATTAAAAAAAGCTCCTTGCTGGAATTTTGTCCATTTATACTATATAATGATGATGGTGTCGGGATTAAAAGGCCCAACTATGATGCATCTTTACACCCTTGCATTATTATATACTGATTTAGAAATCATGTCGAGGAGGTTTTTATCATGACAGTTTCAGAACATATTGACGCGCTGAGAAAACTTATGAAGGAGCGCGGATACGATATCTATATTGTTCCGACTGATGATTTTCATCAAAGTGAAAATGTCGGGGCATATTTTCAGGCCAGAACATTTATTACAGGCTTTGACGGTTCCGCCGGAACCGCGATTATTACTTTAGATCACGCCGGACTTTGGACAGATGGACGTTATTTCTTACAGGCCGAGCAACAGCTTTCAGGCACTCCGGTTACTCTCTATCGCATGCTGGAACCAGGTGTCCCGAGTATCAACGAGTTCTTGGAAAAACATTTACCGGAACATGGTACAATCGGTTTTGACGGACGTGTCATCTCTATGAAAAACGGAAAGGCATATCAGGAAATTGCCGAGAAAAAGCATGGTCATATTGTTACTTCCGAAGATCTGATCGACCTGATCTGGAAAGACCGCCCGGCACTGTCAACAAAACCGGCATTTGCCTTGGAATTAAAATACACCGGTGCTTCTACAACGGAAAAACTTGCCCGCGTCCGTGAAGCTATAAAACAACACGGAGCTACTACTCATGTCGTTGCTGCCCTGGATGACATTTGCTGGATTACCAATCTGCGCGGACGGGACATTGACTATTTTCCTCTTCTTCTCTCCTACGCCATCATCACCATGGATGAGATGAAACTATACGTTGATAAGCAGAAGCTGACCGAAGAAATGTGTAATAACCTGACTGCTGCCGGAATTACATTTCACCCATACAATGATATTTACGAAGATTTAAAGCATCTGGATTCAGAAGAGACTGTCCTTTTAGACCCGTCTCGTATTAACTATGCGCTTCGTAACTGCATTCCAGAAGGAGTCTCTGTTGTCGAAAGCGAAAATCCTTCCGTATTGATGAAATCTGTAAAAAATGAAACAGAACTTCACAATATCGAACAGGCTCACATCAAAGATGGGGTTGCTGTGACTCGTTTTATGCATTGGCTAAAGACACACGTTGGTATCTCTTCTGAATCTCCTGTCACGGAACTTAGTGCAGCCGACAAGCTGGAAGAATTTCGGAAAGAACAGGACGGATATCTCTGGCAGAGCTTCGAGCCAATCTGTGCTTCTGCCGACCACGCAGCAATTGTTCACTACAGCGCAACCAAAGATAGCAATGTACCAGTCACGGAAAATGGTCTCTTCCTTACAGACACCGGCGGTGGGTATCTGGAAGGCTCCACAGACATTACAAGAACCTTTGCATTTGGAAATGTTCCACAGAATATGAAAGAAGACTTTACTTCCGTTCTTTTATGTAACTTGCATCTAGCAAATGTAGTGTTTCCATATGGTACTACTGGTGGAAGCTTAGATGTTATCGGACGTCTTCCACTTTGGAAACGTGGATTAGACTTCAATCACGGAACCGGACACGGCGTTGGCTATCTTATGAACATTCACGAAGAACCGGCAAGATTCCGCCGTTATCTCGGAAATAAGGCTCCAATTCAAGACATTGCCCTGGAGCCGGGAATGATCATCACTGACGAACCAGGTGTCTACATTGCCGGTTCTCACGGAATTCGTACAGAGAATGAACTGATGATCTGCGAAGGTGAGACAACCGCATATGGAAGATTCTTATACTTTAAACCAATTACACTTGTACCGATAGATCTGGACGCAGTCGTACCTGAAATTATGACTGACGAAGATAAAGAGCTTCTAAACGCATACCATAAACGTGTATACGAGACACTTGCACCACATATGAAAGAAGATGAACGCAAGTGGCTGGCTGAATATACAAGAGCGATTTAATCATGAAAAACCTCTCTCACCGCTTTACTGTGAGGGAGGTTTTTCCTTTTCTTTTATTTTAAAATCTGATACTGTAGCATTTTTAGCCTTTCATCAAGCTTATAATTATAAGCACGTAAAAATAAAAATTCCTATACATACAAGAATCGGTATGCACCCAATAATTCCAAATACAATCGTAAGAATCTTATAGACCTTATTATCATATCCCGGAATGTAAGACTGCTTTGGCTTTGCCGGATTATACATCACCGGAATTCTCGTACCCACCGTCGGAACATGATGCTGGATCGATGCTCCTTCGTTCGTATATTGTATTCCATTCACATAATATTCATACACCGGGTAAAAGTTCAATCCACTGTCCCCCGATGATCTGCTGTTAATTCGAATCACCAGGCCTATTGTATTCATGGTACAATTCTTCTTTTTGCCATGTGAAATAAAAGCAATAATCAAAGCCGGAATCCAGAAAGCGACTCCCAGGCCGCATAAAGTCAACACTAAACCAAGTTCCATTGTAGTTTCTCCATCTCTTTTTCTCTTTCAGAAATACTCACAGAATTTCTATTTATCATCATAATAGCATCTACTCAATAAAGTGTAAATATTTATACAATCAATTTCTTACAGCATCCACCCACGCACAGCTTCTTTCATGGCACTTCCGTAACTGATTTCTTCTACATCTTCTGTTGCAAGAATGTCTACTTTGCCAATCTCTTTTCCATTCAGCGAATAAATTACTTCGCCTATTTTATCCCCCTGTCTGACCGGTGCCGTCACATTTTCTTTTAATTTCACATTTCTCTTTATCGTAGATAAATCTTCTCCTGTCACATCAACATAGGAAAATGTTTCCATTTGCGCGGCACCAACTTCTTTCTCCACACCATGCTTTACCGGCACATTCGGGATTTTGTTTACTTTGTCTTCCTGATATTTCTGACATTTTCCAAAGCCATAATTCAACAGAGTAATAGCATCCCGCATTCTTGCTTTGTTGTCGTCTGCTGCCATAATGACCGCAATCAGATCTGTATCATCTTTTCTGGCTGTTGCAGAAATACAGAACTTCGCCAGACTGGTCGAGCCCGTCTTCAAACCTGTCGCATATTCGTATTGCCGGATCATTTTGTTCGTATTTGTAAGTCCAAACTGTGTAGAGCCCTTTTTCGTCGTGTGTGTGATATCCTCCATCCAGATATTGCAGTAATCAAAAATCTGTGGATATGTATGGATCAGCTCTCTGGACATAAGCGCAATGTCTCTGGCTGTCGTCACATGTCCATCCGCATCCAGTCCATTACAGTTGACAAAATGCGTATTCTCCATGCCAAGGCCTTTCGCCCGTTCATTCATCTGATTTACAAATTCCTGCTCATTTCCACAAATGTACTCTGCCATGCAGACACACGCGTCGTTGGCACTGGCTACGGAAATACATTTTATCAGTGTCTCTACTGTCTGCACTTCACCAGGTTCTAAGAATACCTGGGAGCCACCCATGGAAGCTGCATATTCCGATGTCGTCACTTCGTCCTCTAAATGTATTTTTCCATCTTTTAAGGCATCAAAAATCAATAACAGTGTCATGACCTTTGTGACACTTGCCGGAGGTCTCTTGGAATCTGCATCTTTTTCATAGATTACCTGTCCCGTAGATGCTTCCATTAAAAGAGCAGACGGTGCGGAGATGTCCACATTTCCCGTCTGCTGCGTATTTACATTATCTGTATTTTCTGTTGTATCCGATGAATTCTGCTCTCCTGCTCCAGCGTTCTGGCCAGTGTCTGCGTCTGTATTCTGTCCCGTATTCGTATTCAGAATAATCAGTTTTTCAGACTGCGCAAAAACCGGCTGTGTCAGTAGAATCAAGCAGAATAACCACACCAGAAACTTTTTCATAATCTGTGCTCCAACACATACTTTTGTAGTAAATATATGACCGCACGATTCATTTTATTAATCTTCTACTCGATTCCTTTTACCGGATAGTCCTGTGCCTCTACTGCATTTTTAAGCACTTCATCAGCAACCTCTTTTTCCAATGTCACTACGGCTGTTCCTGCCTCGTGGCTTACAACTGCCTCTTTGACACCATCAATTGCTTCCAGAGTTTTCTTTACTCTTGCCTCACAGTGTCCGCACATCATTCCTTCGATTTTCATTGTCTTTGTCATGGTTGATTCCTCCTGTTTCTTTTTACTTTCTTTTTTATGTTTTATTTTTTTATCTTTGCTCGCGTCATACATTTTGAAGAGATTCAGTCTCAATGCATTTGTAACAACACAGAAGCTGGATAAGCTCATGGCTGCCGCACCGAACATTGGATTCAGTTTCAGTCCAAATAATGGATACCAGATACCTGCTGCCAGTGGGATTCCGATAACATTGTAGAAGAATGCCCAGAACAGATTTTCATGAATGTTCCGAAGTGTTGCACGGCTCATGCGGATAGCTGCCGGCACGTCACTTAGGCGACTCTTCATCAGTACTACGTCTGCCGCGTCAATGGCAATATCTGTTCCGGCTCCAATTGCGATTCCCATATCTGCTCTTGTAAGTGCCGGTGCATCGTTGATACCGTCACCGACCATGGCAACTTTTCCTTTTGTCTTAAGTCTTCGGATCACGCTTTCTTTTCCTTCCGGAAGTACGCCTGCAATCACCTCGTCAACACCTGCCTGCGCGCCGATTGCTTTTGCAGTACGCTCATTGTCACCTGTGAGCATAACAACGTGTATTCCCATGTTCTGAAGTTCTTTTACCGCTCTCGGACTGTCTTCTTTGATAACATCAGCCACTGCAATAATTCCCATAAATGTTCCGTTCTGGCTGAAGAATAGTGGTGTTTTTCCCTGTTCGGACAAATGTTCTGCCTGACGCTTCATTTCTTCAGATACTTCGGAATACTGTCCGATATAGTTCAAGTTTCCGCCAAGAACTTCTGCGCCACCTATTTTACCGGAAAGTCCATTTCCCGGAACTGCCTGAAAGTCAGATACTTCTGTCAATTTTTCTCGCTCAGACTGCTCTACTTCTGATTCTACACGTCCTGTGATCGCTTTTGCAAGTGGGTGTTCACTCTTCTTCTCCAAAATGTACGCAAGAACCAGTAATTCAGATTCACTTATTCCATTTGCAGGGAGAATATCTGTGACCTGAGGTTCGCCACTTGTTATAGTTCCGGTTTTATCAAGAGCAACAATTTCCATTTTTCCTGTCTCTTCCAGAGAAACGGCTGTCTTGAACATAATTCCATTTTTCGCGCCCATACCATTTCCAACCATAATTGCGACCGGAGTGGCAAGTCCAAGGGCACATGGGCAACTGATAACAAGTACGGAAATTCCTCTAGCGAGAGCAAATCCGACGCTCTGACCGGCTAAAAGCCACACAACAATCGTAATCACTGCGATTGTAATAACCGTTGGTACAAATACACCTGATACCCGGTCTGCAATCTTTGCAATCGGTGCTTTTGTTGCCGCCGCGTCGCTGACCATCTGAATAATCTGGGACAGTGTTGTGTCCTCTCCGACTCTAGAAGCCTCACATTTTAAGAAACCGGACTGATTGACTGTCGCAGCAGATACTGTATCATTTGGCGCCTTATCTACCGGAATGCTCTCACCGGTCAGAGCTGCCTCATTGACCGCACTGTTTCCTTCCAGAACAATACCATCTACTGGTATATTTTCACCAGGTTTTACTATGAAAATGTCTCCTTTTTTCACCTGCTCAATGGAAACCGTTTCTTCTTTTCCATCGCGGAGCAGTACTGCCGTCTTCGGAGCCAGTTTCATCAGACTCTTAAGAGCATCTGTCGTCTTACCTTTGGAACGTGCCTCCAGCATCTTTCCAACCGTAATAAGAGTCAGGATCATAGCTGCAGACTCAAAATAGAATTCATGCATATATGACACCACGGCATCCATATCCATGCGCATCTGCGCATCTGTCATAGCAAACAGCGCATAAACACTGTATCCATAAGAGGCTGTAGAACCAAGGGCAACCAGTGTGTCCATATTCGGCGCTTTATGAATCAGTCCTTTAAATCCGCTGATAAAGAACTTCTGGTTGATGACCATAACAATCGTAGTCAAAAGCAACTGAGCCAGTCCCATTGCCACATGATTGTCCGCCATAAATCCTGGCAATGGCCAGTTCCACATCATATGTCCCATGGACAGATACATAAGTGGTATAAGGAAACATAAAGAAGCAATCAGCCTCCGCTTCAATACTGGTGTATCTCTGTCTTTCAAAAAATCATCATTGTTTCCGGCAGCACTGCCTGTCTTTTCATTTGCTGCACCTTTCAGCGATGCACCATATCCGGCATTTTCCACTGCTTCTATAATTTGAGCTGACGTTGCTGTTCCTTCGACTCCCATGGAGTTCGTCAGAAGACTGACCGAGCAGGATGTAACACCCGGCACCTTTGACACAGCCTTCTCTACTCTGGAACTGCAGGCCGCACAGCTCATTCCTGTCACTGTATATTGTTCCATCATTAATACACCTGCCTAACTATTACTTCATAAGTTTTTGGAGCGTGGCAACCAGTTCATCGATTGTCTCTTCTTTCCCTGCACGGATATCTTCCGCTACGCAAGTGCGGATATGATTAGCAAGAAGCGCCTTGTTAAAGCTATTCAGCGCCGCATTGACCGCTGAAACCTGAATCAGAATATCCGTACAGTATGCGTCCTCTTCCACCATACGCTTAATTCCTCGTACCTGGCCTTCAATCCGGCTTAAGCGGTTCAGAAGATCCTTGTATTCCTTTTCTGTCCGCTCCTTTTTCTTATGACAACAACATTCTTTCTTTTCTTCCATAGTATGCACACCTTTCTTGATTACAGTGACAGTATATACCCCTTAAGGGTATATTGCAAGTTCTTTTTTCATAAATTTTTCTCAGTAAAGAAATCAAGATATACTTCTTTCATAAAATGCACTTAAAAAGACCATCTACACTTTTTCGCAAATGATCTTTTTAATGTTAATATATCTTATATCATTCTTTTTGCTTTTTCGTCACACTTACCACGTAAAGTGTGCTTCCCTCTACACGAAATTTCACCTCAAACCCAGCAAATCCCATGCCATATACTCTCTCCGGGTCATTCTGATAAGAAGGTCTTGGATCCTGACTCAGTATCTGCATCACGACTTTTCTCTTTTCTTCCGGAATCTTTTTCATACCCTCATCAGGTATCTGTACTTCCAGATGATAGGTCTGTTTTTTTTGCGCAAATCCTCCGCTCGCCTCCGGGTGTGCATCCACATACGGCAGATACGGCTTGATATCGTAAATTGGTGTTTGGTCCATCATGTCTACTCCTGATACAAGCAGGCACATTCCGTACTTTTCATGAGAAATGATTCGTTCCAGCTTTACACAAGACAGTCCGATTGGATTCGGTCGGTAAGGAGAACGACAGGCGAATACTCCGACTCGTTCATTTCCTCCAAGTCTCGGAGGCCGTACGGTCGCTTTCCATGTACCGGATTCTTGTCTTACTTCCGAAAATCCCCACAGAATCCACAGGTGTGTGTATTCTTCGATTCCTCTCAAAGCATCCGGCTGGCGAAACTCCGGTTCAAATACAACAAGTCCAGCCGCATCGGAAAGCCCACTTTGCCTTGGAACTCCAAATTTAGTTGGAAAATCTGTGTGAATTCTTGCGATTACTTTTACCTTTTCTAAACCTACAGTTTCTTTTTCCAGATTATTGCAATCTTTCTTTTCCTTTACAACTTCATGCCCCGATACCGGTTCACACATGCGTATACCTCCTGTTTTCTCGGCATTGCCAGATTGCCTGGAACATTTTCACTCTCACAGACCACCGTAAATCCTTCCACTTCCAGCTTCTTCATCAGTCGTTCGATGATCTGTCCAGCTTCTTTACTGCTGTCAAATTCATGCTCTTCCATATAGCGCAGCAGATGCCCCAGGCAGGTAAGCTGTTCGGAATCTGCAAGCTGTTCCACATACCGAAGATCAATGTTTTCATGGTTCAGGACTACGCCGTCTCTTCCCATGGTCTTAATCTTGATGCGTCCTTTATGAATCAGTCCTGTATTTTTCTTCGGGCATCGTCTGGACTCTGGTAGTTTTACATTTCCTTCTGGCAATTCCAGTGCCGGATACTGGCTGGCAGCCTCTTTTGCAAGAGCCGTAATTTCTTTTGGGACATACCGATCCATCTGAATCACCACATCTGCTACCTGAAAATATGCCCCGGAGCTTCCCGCAACTAGAATTGTGGAAATGCCCTGATTTTCATATAAATCACGCATTCTTTCAATAAATGGTGTAATCGGCTCCATATCCCGGTGAATCACTCTCTGCATCAACTCATCACGCACCATGAAGTTGGTCGCTGATGTGTCCTCATCAATGAGAAGGGTCGCAGCACCAGACTCCATGGCCTCCACCACATTTGCCGCCTGGGACGTGCTTCCGCTGGCATCCTCCGTGGAAAATGTTTTCGTATCTTTTCCATTTGGCAGGTCATTAATGAACATAGAAATATCTGTGTCTTTGATGCTTCTGCCGTCCTCAGCGCGGATTTTCACTGCATCTGACTCTGTAATGACATATTCCCTGCCATCACCTGCAATGTGTGGATATACGCCCATTTCCAACGCTTTTAGAAGGGTAGATTTTCCGTGATAGCCACCACCCACAATCAAGGTGATTCCTTTTTTGATGCCCATACCTGTGATTTTGCCTGCGTATGGTAAATCCATGGTCACTTTCATCGATTCCGGCGAAGCAAATGGCACAGCTCCTTTCATCGGCTTTGCTGAGACACCCGACTCACGCGGAAGAACGGCTTTATCTGCCACAAACGCTACAAGTCCCTGTTCTTTTAACTGCTCACGGATATATTGCTGGTCTACGGATAGCTCCATGACACGCTCCACTTTTTTCTTATCTTGTCTTGCATAGAAAAGAGAACTCTCCACGCACTCCGGGAGATAATCGAATAAAATTTTTGAAAGCTCTCTTGCATTGATGGTTCTTCCATTTGCCGGAAATCCAGCCTCAAATCGCATGCGAATGTTTCCATTTGCCGGATTGATCTCACAGGCGCTCCGCTTTAGAATTTCCTGACCACATCTAGTCACAGAAATAATTCCACTCTTTCCGGATCCTTTCGCCTGAAATGAATATTTTCCGATTGCTGCTCCAAACTGACGGATCAGATAATCCTCAAGTGCAATCTGTTTCCATTTTTCGTCATAAAGATATTCTGGAAATGCAGCCACTTTTCCCGAAACTTCAATATGAAGGCTGGACGGTGCCGCAAACGGATCTCCCTGTACATGGTCGATTCCCAATGCATATTTGCCAAATCGATATACTCCTTTCGTACCCTTATAAGCCGGATAACTTTTTCTATCAATATTTTGTAATAACTGTCTTAAATCGTCTGCTGATTTCATGTCACTTCTTCTTTCTTCTCTCTATATCAATATCTCTAATACCATTACATATAAATGTATTCTGTTTTTTATTACCAGTATTTACAAATCTACAATCCTTGCTCTGTGGTGAATCTTTGGCAAAAACTTCTGCAATAAATCTTGTGTCTTAAATTTCAGATGGCTGGTATTGATGCCCGGATTACAACCGAACCATTCACTCTCTGCCACTTCTTTATCTACAATTACCTGCACATAGTCGTCTTCGTCCACGAGAAGTCCTGCCACACTGGCTGATCCCGGTGTCGTTCCAAGATGCTTAAGCATTTTCTCCGGCGGTGCAAATGACATATGGGATACACCCAGTTTCTTACTGAAAGCTGCTGTGTCGAAGGATTTATTTGCCGGCATGACAAGCAGGAAAAATGTTGTCTTTTTCTGGTTACATAAAAACACGTTTTTCCGGATTTCAGTTCCAAGAACTTTGTCCACCTCTGCACACTCCTCCATGCTCGCTGCCGGGTCATTGTCCACACGCTCATATGGAATCTTCAATTTATCTAAAGTCTCGTACATACGGCGCTCCAGTGGACATCTTTCGTTTGTCGGCGCACCAGTCATAAGTTCACTAATATACATCATTTCCCCTCCTCGATTATTCAAGAATCCCTCACCTGCATCACAGACAAGTTTTCTCTTGCAAGTTCACTCATTTCAGTTTACCATAAAAGTATTGATTTTTACAGAAAAGAGAGGTATTCATTATGAAATATATTCTGGCATCCCAGTCTCCGAGAAGACGTGAACTTCTTGCCCGCACCGGACTTGAATTTGAAGTAATTCCTTCTGACGTTGATGAAAAGATTACAAAAGAAATCCCTTCTGATGTTGTCATGGAACTGGCACACCAAAAAGCTGAAAATGTTTATGGAAAAATTACTGATTTGAACGATTACACGGTCATTGGTTCTGATACTATTGTAGTCTATCGCGATGAAATTCTTGGAAAACCAGTCGACAAACAGGAAGCCTATGACATGCTGTCTATGCTTGCAGACCGCACGCATCAAGTCTATACAGGTGTTTCATTGATTCAGAAAAAAAATGGTGAAAAAAAGACAAAAACCTTTTTTGTACAGACGGATGTCACTCTTTATCCAATTGATAAGGAAGATTTGCACCGTTATGTAGAATCCAAAGACCCTATGGATAAAGCCGGAGCCTATGGCATTCAGGGGAATTTTGCAATTCATGTAAAAGAAATCAAAGGTGATTATAACAATGTAGTCGGACTTCCGATCGGAAGAGTCTATCAGGAACTGAAATCTTTATAATTACGCCCATGAATTGCTCCGTGTTGTGTATTTTGCCCCTGGCGCAATATAAAAGGGGCTTTCGGTTAATACCACATTTCGGCATCTCCAGTAGCAATTAAAAGGATCCCTGCAAGGACAAGGTTTGTTAGCCGTCTACCTTGCGAGGGATCCTTTTCTCTATGAAAGATGAAATTTATTTTTGGCCGCAAAAATCCCTTGTCTGGATTTTTACAGCCACACTTTTGATCAAGCTGTTTTTTTCGTTGTTTTTCCCTCAAACTTCTTTAATTTTTCATTGAGAAAACGGCAGTATTTATTTATATTCCTTCCGATTGCAGACAACATGAATTCTTTGTACACTTTATCTGCGGAACGGTAATTAAAACGGCGGAAATTTTCGTTTTCTTTGATATCACCGAAATATCCTTCTGTATTATACAACGAAGGCTTCGAGAGGCATTTTTTGCTCCCCGAAGCCTTTTTTCATTCAATCACTGGTTTTATCCCCTGTAATTGTCTGCTTATTTTTCAATATCTTCCATAGAAATCAGTTCCTGTGATACCTCCAACTGGGAGAAACGAAGACCATGATCCTCGTACTCAAATTCTCCTCTCTGATTATCAATCGGATCGATGCGGAGCCATTTTTTCTCCGGCATAAATTCTTTTTGGATTTCAGAGTTGGCTGGCATACGGAAAATATCCAGATTACCAAAGTAATAGTTCCAACGCTCTTTCTCTCCTGCGCGCCATGCACTTCCACCAAAGGAAGGATCTGCAAATACCCATCCGTAAGGTGCTACATAAAACTGTGCCCAATCATGACATCCTGTATAATACTCTGTTGCATACAGACCTGACTGCCAACGTGCCGGAATTCCGGACATGCGGCAAAGTGTAATGAATAACAGTGCCTGTACACCACAATCACCTTTCAGGTTAATTGCACAGTATTCTGGAATACACTCAATTGTAAAATACTCTCTCATGAAAGAATACATAACTTTTGTTGTCACAAAATCATAGAATCGACGCGCCAAAATAATTGGATTCGTCTCATCACCTGCCAGCTCGTCTCTCAGCTCTCTTAAGTAAGGAGTGAATACGATATGTGGTGCCTGCTCTTCCAGACAGAAATCCGGCTGTTCTTCAGATACCTTGGCAGGATCTAACTCTACATAATTTACATGGTAGTCAAATGAATAATCTACCATAAATTCCTGATCTGCTTTCAGTTCAGTCTCAAAATACACTGTTCTCTGCGGTGCATCTTCAGGTGCTATATAAGTAATCTCCGGATTAGATGCATGGATCTCTACATTAGAAACCTGCTCGTATACCTTCGGAATCGGAAGATGTACACGAACCTTGCGTCCTGCCTCTTCGAATTCTTTCTTAGCTTTTATCGTTGAACGTATACGAGTGCGTACAGTTCTTCCACCATGCTCCTTCATGTAATGTATATTTCCGTTCAGCAGCTTCTGCTTCAGATTATTTTCCTTTTCATCCTCTGGATTCTCTACAATTACACGCTCAGCTAAGTCTGGACGAGTCTTAATCAGATTTTCATAGAATCGACGCTGAAAATGTACCTCTCCGTCAATATAAATCCAATCTGCTGCACTGATTTCTTTCAGATGATCTAACTCTTCTTTTTTGAAATCACGCAGATGACTAGTCATAATCTCCAATGCTTCATCATATGTAAATGGATATTCATTTCCACCCATAACACCAATGACTTCCTGTTCGATTTCCAGACGTTTTCTAAGCGCCTGTGGAATATCCTTCTCTTCCAGGAAATAACGAATCATTTTCTGGGCTCCGGCATAATCACCATAAATTTTTAATTTCAGAACGTCCTCCGGAAGCGGAATCGTCATAAAAGATAAATCTTGATACATGAGTTATACCTCCACACAAACTAATTTATATTACTGTTCGTTCTCAAAACCAATAAATCCAAATCCTGGAACTTCAGGGAGTACCAGTTTCTTTGTATCCTCTACAATCACACCACCCTTGAATGGCATATCTGTCAATGTAAAGATTGCATCCAGATCTGCACGAGTAATATTCTTTGTTGCTGCACCAAGGCTGGCTGCTGCAGTAATACCCAGATTACTCTCTTCTGCCATACATCCAAGCATAACCTCAATACCTGCTGACTCGCAGATTGCATTGATCTTAAGTGCCTCACGGATACCGCCGCACTTCATCAGCTTGATGTTAAGGTAATCAATTGCACGACGCTCTACAAGACGAAGTGCATCTTTTGAATTGAAGCAACTCTCATCAGACATAATTGGCACGATAGAATGTTTTGTAACATACTCAAGGCCAGCAATATCATGATATGGAACCGGCTGCTCTACAAGCTCAAGATTGTATTCGTTCAGACGCTCGATCAAACGAACAGCTTCTTTTGCACCCCATGCCTGGTTTGCATCTACACGGATCTTAACATCATCACCAACAGCCTCACGGATTGCTTTTACTCTTGCAAGATCTTCATCAAAAGATGTACCTACTTTAGTTTTAATTGTATCAAAACCATCTGCCACATGCTTCTTAGCTTTAGCTGCCATAACTTCTGGTGTGTCGATTCCGACTGTCATATCTGTCTCGATGAAGTTCTTGTGTCCACCAAGCAGTTTGTACACTGGCATACCTGCTTTCTTGCCAAGGAGATCATAGCAAGCCATATCAATAGCATTCTTTGCACTTCCGGAATGTGCTGCAGTACGATCCATGATCCAGTATACTTTTTCCAGATCAGTAGGATCTACACCAATGAGTTCTCTCTCCATTGCCTTAATGACATCGTTTGTACCGGATAAGCTCTCTCCTGAAATCAGGATAGCCGGAGCACCTTCACCATATCCAACGAGACCTTCATCTGTCTCTACAGATACGATAGCACTGTGAGAATGAGTAATCACTCCCAAAGAAATGCGGAAAGGCTCAATTAATGGTACTTCCACTTGACGAACTTTGATTCCTGTAATTTTCATTTTTCTCTTCCCCCGTATATAATAATTTTATTGGAACACTATTTTATTCTGGTTGATTTTCCGGAAAATGGCATGCACAGCAATGACCATTTCCACAATCACGAAGTTCAGGTACCTGCGTCTTACAGATTTCCTGAGCTTTATAACATCTGGTGTGGAATACACAACCTGATGGTGGATTCGCCGGGCTTGGCAAATCTCCCTCCAGAACGATTTTTTCTTTTTTATGTTTACGATCCGGTACCGGAATAGCCGATAACAGTGCTGTCGTATACGGATGCATTGTTCTCTTATAAAGATCATCTTTATCTGCCAGTTCCACCACATGACCAAGATACATTACCATGATTCGGTCAGAAATATGTTTGATGACACTTAAATCATGAGAAATGAAAATATATGCCATGCCCATTTCTTTCTGCAGATCCATCAAAAGATTCAATACCTGTGCCTGAACAGATACGTCCAATGCAGATACCGGCTCATCACATACCATCAGCTTTGGTCCAAGAACAATTGCTCTGGCAATACCGATTCTCTGACGCTGACCTCCTGAAAATTCATGCGGATAGCGGTTCACGTATCGCGTATTCAGACCTACACGTTCCATAGTCTTCAGCACTCGCTCCATACGCTCTTTTGTAGGAAGTTTCAACTGGATATCCAGTGGCTCTCCAATAATATCACCGATTGTCATTCTAGGATCCAATGATGCATACGGATCCTGGAAAATAATCTGTAGATCACTACGTGATTTTGCAAGCTCTGAGCTTTTCAGTGCTGTATAATCTTTTCCCTCAAACAGCACCTGTCCGTCGGTAGGTTCCAGCAAACGTAAGACAGAACGGCCCATAGTAGATTTACCACAACCAGACTCTCCTACTACTCCCAGCGTTTCCCCTGCATTCAAGGTAAAGCTGACGCCGTCTACTGCCTTGATAAATACCTTTTCCTTGGAAAACGGTGAACTTTTCGCAGGAAACCATTTTTTCAGATCTTTTACCTCTAACAAAGGTGTTTTATTTTCTTCACTCATTAGGCTTCCTCCCATTCCTTAGAATATTTAAAGCAGCGAACCTTATGTCCATTCACATCCATCAGCTCTGGCATACGCTCACGGCAGATATCCTTTGCCTCTGAACAACGCGGACAAAATGCACAACCCTTAGGCATCTGGTCAAAGCTTGGAACCATTCCTTTGATTACATCCAGACGAGTATGATCCTCATCTGTTAATTTTGGAATACAGTTCATAAGACCGCTTGTGTATGGATGCTTCGGAGATTCAAATATATCATCAGCAGAACCGTACTCTACTACTTTTCCGGCATACATAACCATTACATCATCTGCCACCTCTGCAATAACACCCAGATCATGAGTGATCATCATTACAGAAGTTCCCAGCTTTTCTTTTAATTCATTGATCAGATCCAGAATCTGTGCCTGAATCGTTACATCTAACGCCGTTGTCGGCTCGTCACAGATCAAAAGTTTCGGATTACAGGACAATGCCATTGCAATCATAACACGCTGACGCATACCACCAGACAACTGATGCGGATACTCGTTAAAACGCTTCTCCGGAAGCGGGATTTTTACAAGCTTCAGCATCTCAATTGCACGTTCTTTTGCTTTTTCCTTATCCAGATCTGTATGGAGTCTCAATGCTTCCATAATCTGTTTACCTACCGTAAACACCGGATTCAGAGAAGTCATCGGCTCTTGGAAGATCATAGCGATTTCGCCGCCACGAATCTTACGCATTTGATCTTTATTCTTTTCCAGAAGGTTTTCGCCCTGATAAATGATTTCTCCACCCACAATTTTTCCCGGTGGAGTCTCTACCAGCTGCATGATAGAAAGAGATGTAATACTTTTTCCGCAACCGGATTCTCCTACAATACCAAGGGTCTTGCCTTTCTCTACATCGAAAGAAACATCATCTACAGATTTTACGACACCTTCATCTGTATAAAAATACGTCTTTAAGTTCTTTACTTCAAGTAGTTTTTCTGACATTTTTCTTCCCCTTTCTTACTGATTCTTCATCTTAGGATCCAGTGCATCACGAAGACCATCACCAAAAATGTTGAACGCGATAACCGTAATCATGATTGCAAGACCTGGGAAGATACTATAACCTGGCAGGTAACTGATATAGGACTGAGCAAAACTGATCATAGATCCCCAACTCGGTGTTGGAGGCTGGATACCCAATCCTAAGAAGCTTAATGATGCTTCATACATAATTGCATTCGGAATACCTAATGTTACAAGTACGATGATTGTTGAAATACAGTTCGGGATCAGATGTCTTGTAATAATATAGAACGGGGATGCACCACTTGCCTTAGCCGCTTCTACATACTCTTTCTCCTTTAACTGTAAAATGGAACCACGAATCATACGTGCCGTACGCACCCAGGTCAAAAGTCCCAAGGCAACGAAGATATTCTTCATACCTGCACCTAATACATACATAATCGCCATTGCAAAAATCAGATCTGGGAATGCAGCAAAGATCTCCATGATACGGGAAATCAGTGTATCTACCCAACCACCATAATAAGCAGCCAAAGATCCCATAGTCACTCCGATGATTGTTGCAATAACCTGTGCAAGAATACCAACACTTAAGGAAATTCTTGTTCCGTAAATAATTCTGGATAAAATATCTCGTCCATACTCATCTGTACCGAGTAAATGCTGCTTGGATGGTCCCTGTAAAATGGATGCATAATCCTGTACAGTCGGATCATATGGTGCAAGCAACGGTGCAAAAATAGCAATAAGAATCAACAACAAAATCACAAACAAACAGAACATGGACATTTTATTCTTCTTCAGTCGTTTGAAACTGTCTTTATAATAACTGGAATATTCCATATCCCCAACGGCATATTCACCAGACAGGACTTCTTCTTCAAATTTTTTCTGTTTATTAAAAATATTAATCTTCATTAGCCCTCTCCTTTCCCGTAACGAATTCTAGGGTCAATCAGGGCATAAGAAAGGTCAACAACCAGATTGACAACAACAAATACAAGGGCAATGTATACTACCGTTCCCTGAAGCTGCGGAAGGTCACGGTTACTCATGGCATCTACTGCCAGCTTACCGATTCCAGGAATGGAGAATACTTTCTCGATCAGCATAGAACCAGTCAACATATTACCAAGTTCTGTACCTACCAGTGTAACAATTGGAATCATGGCATTCTTAAGCGCATGCTTCATAATGACAAGAGATTCTTTCACACCTTTTGAACGCGCTGTACGAATGTAATCCTGCTTAATAACATCCAGCATACTAGTTCTTGTAATACGTGCAATACTTCCTGCATAACGGGTACCAAGAGCAATACTTGGCAAAATATAATTTAAAGGACCATCAAATCCAGAGATTGGCAGAAGATCCAATTTTAATCCTATTAAAATCTGCAAAATGATTGCAATCCAGAAAGACGGAGCTGATACTCCGACTACAGATAACGTCATCAACGTCGAATCTATCCACTTGCCTCGGTAGACCGCGGCAATCATACCACACGTGACACCCAGCACCACTGCAAACAGAAATGACATCGCAGCCAGTTTTACAGTTACTTTAAAACAACGAACAATAGCATCAATTACTACCTCTTTTGTAAAGTAAGATGTTCCAAAATCTAACTTTACTGCGCCTTCCACAAAATCAATATATTGCTCATGAAGCGGAACATCAAGTCCCATTTCATGGCGGACTTTCTCAATAGTAGCTTCGTCCGCACGCTTATCCAGCATCATCGCCACCGGATCTCCCGGTACGACATTCAAGAGCAAAAATGTGATCAGCGTAATTCCGATCAGAACCAGAACTGTCTGTCCCAGTCTTTTTAATGTGTATGAAAACAAGGAAGCCCCTCCTTTTTTTATTCTTTTGTGCTGTTTTTATCTAAAACAGCAATCATCTATGACTACTTTTCCTATAATCATAGAAATAGCTACGGACTAAGAGTACAGCCGTAGCTATTTCCTATCTTATTCGTTTTGAAAATCTAGTACTCAATATCTGCGTCTTTAAACATTGTTCGATATGTAAAAGTAACTTCAAAATTCTTTACATAAGGTTTTTTCAAATAGAACATTGTCTCGTTATAAAGCATTACCACTGGGAACTGCTCATGTGTCAGGATGTGATCTGCTTTTGCGTAGATTTCCTGTCTCTTTGCAGTATCTTCCGTCTGAATACCTTCAATCATTAACTGTTTGAATTCATCATTGTGGAAGAAACTTGAAGAAAGATCTGTACGGCCATCACTCATCGGATATAACATACTATCCGGGTCATTGTAGTCAACATACCAGTTACCAATACCACAAGTTACTTTTCCTGCTTTCTTCATATCTGTCCATGCTGCACTGTCGACCTGTTCGATCTCAACGCGGATACCAGCTTCTGCCATCTGTGCCTGGATAGCTGTAGCAATCTTCACTGAAGTAGGATACTTTGTATTTACAGTCATTGTTAAATCATATCCATTCGGATAACCAGCTTCTGCCAAAAGTGCTTTTGCCTTCTCTGGATCATACTCGAACTGCTCTGCACTGTCATCTGCTCCAATCAGACCATCCTGTATGAAGTTGGAGTTCGGTATTGCTGTTCCAAATAATACGCTGTCACACAGTGCTTTTCTGTCAACTGCGTATGTCATAGCCTCACGCACTTTAACTTCTTTTACTTCATTTACATTGAAGTTCAGATAGTAACCGCCAACTGGATTGAAAGAATAAAGTTCGTCTTTCAGCTCTCCGTTTGCATATGTAGGATACAGGGAGGAATCCAGATAAACTACATCAATGTTACCTTTCTGATATTCAAGGACACCAGTGTTCGGATCATCAATAAATGTGTATTTGATACCATCCAGTTTTACGTCTCCACCATGGTAATTCTCATTCTTAGTAAGTTCAACACCAACGCCTGTCTTATAACTTACCAGCTTAAATGGACCTGTACCATAAAGCACTGTCATACCCCAGTTATCACCAGCCTCTTCACATGCTTCTGCAGGATAAATTGCGCAGTAAGGTGTGGAAAGTGCTGATAAGAAAGGTGTATAAACCTCTGACATATGAATATTGAAGTGTTTATCATCAACAATTTCAATACCTGTGATCTCATCAGCCTGCTCATCAAAGTATGCCTGATATCCTTCTACCTTTTCCAACAAACTAGACATCTTGTACTTTCTTACCATTCTCTGAAGAGAATACTTTACATCATTACTTGTAAGCGGTGCATCATTGTGGAAAGTAACACCATCTTTCAATGTGAAAGAATAAGTCAGCTTATCATCAGACAATGTAGGCATCTCTTCCAACAATGTAGGCTCAAGTTCACCTTTTTCATTCGTTAACAGCAATGACTCTGTAACATTGTCTGTTATCTTCATGATAATACTGTAAGTATTCAGCTGCATATCCAGCGGTACCTGTGGATCCTCAGATGCCACACGAAGAATCTTCTCTCCACCTGCTTCTGAAGAATTCGTTGCATCTGCCTTCTTCTCTGACTTAGAGCCGCCACAGCCAACAAGACAGCCTGCAGCTACTGTAAGTGCAAGAACAAGACTAAATAATCTTTTTTTCATACATTCTTCTCCTTTTTTTCGTCTTTTGGCTCATCCTCATAAATTCTACAAACTTGATCAAGTAAATATCATTTCCCTAAATTAAGCAAGAACCTTTCTGTATATTATATTTGTATTAATTTAACGTGTCAATAATATTTACCCATTTTTATTTTTTAGATATTTAATTATTAGGCATTTTGCTTATTTTTCCCTGTGTGTATTGTACAAAATCACCAAATAGTGATTTTATTAAAAATTTATTATAGCTAGCATCAATTAATGTTCCAATATATTCTTCACCCTTTGAGATAGCAATATCCTTTTTAATAAGCTCTGCTTCCTTGATGAATTCATCCATCAATTCTTTCTCTGTAGTACCTGTTCCTTCATAATACTTTTTAAAATCTTCTCCATTATTAGCCAATTGCTGATCCATTGCACGCATCATTTTCTGTGCCCATTTTTCAGCTTCCTTCTTTGACACTTTTATTTTACTGGCTTCTACTGCTTTCTGCAAAAATGCTGTCTGTAAAAAATATCTTCTTGTATCAGCAGCACTTTCTTTCGGAGCCATTCTTGCTGCTTCTTCTGCTTGTCTAATATCTTCTGGAAGAAGAGCTATTTTCTGATAATCACATAATTTAATGCTTGATTGTTTTCATATCCTATATTTTCTATCTCTCCGTAATTATATCGTATTTCCAAAGAAGTCCAGCACCGGCTGATCCTCCTGCTTCAGCCTGTCATAATCTGTAATATAGATTACGCCTTCCAAATGCTCTATAATATTATCATCTGCCAGCTTCTTCACTAAATTATAAAAGTTCCTTCTGCTAATTCTGAGCATCTCACAGATAGCATTTACATTATTGACATGGCCGGCACCTCCAACTTCATTCACAATGATATGATGTGCAATCTGCTCACAAGCTCTTTGGATAGAACTTACTGGTGAAATACCAAGAACAGACATCTTTGATATATCAACTGGGAGATGACTCCCACCTCTATAGGGACGCCACTGAAAAACTGTTTTTGCATACTATATATAGTGTCTCAAACTTGATTGATATGCTTTATTTTGTGTTAATTTATACGCAAAAAGGACTTTTTCATTGTATGTACTTCTATAAATATTGCTATATATGCTGGGTCAATAAAAAATTCTTTCGCTAAGCACCTTAATGATATTTTTAATACGGTATATATTATGAATTTAGAACGGAGTATCCTCTCCAATATAGCAGGCGATATCATTATTAAGATAGCATTCCTGCAGTTCCAACATGCGTTCTTCTGGCATATCCCCATGATCACTGTATTCATATTTCTTTCCACGCTGCTCCCATTTGGCCGCGCCCATTCGATGGAAACGAAGAAGATTGATCTCATATAATCCGTTGTTGTTCATAAATTCAATAAGCCGTTTCGCGTTTTCAAGAATGTAACTATGCTAACATCTTTATTTAAAAGAAAAAGGAATAGAAAGCTATATAAAATTGCAGGATCATGAAAAACGCAAAACACGTGCATATGCCGAAGATATCAGCAAATATTACAACATGAAAGTCGAAGTATTTGAAGATGAGCAGTTCTATATCTGCCATGATGGACGTGAACTGCGTCACATAAGAACGGAAACTAAAGAGCAGAATGGTTATACCCAGACCTTTGAGGTATACGGCTGCGCCGACTGCAGTGGATGCGAACATAAAGCCCGCTGTTTGTATAAATATAATGCCGAAAAGGATACTGAGAAAAACAAGATAATGAAGATCAATGAGCAGTGGGAGGAACTGCGTGAAAAATCCCATGCAAACATCCAAAGTGAGCGTGTAATTCTGAAACGGCAGACACGTTCGATCCAGACAGAAGGACATTTCGGTGATATCAAAGAAAACGAAAATTTCCGCCGTTTTAATTACCGTTCCGCAGATAAAGTGTACAAAGAATTCATGTTGTCTGCAATCGGAAGGAATATAAATAAATACTGCCGTTTTCTCAATGAAAAATTAAAGAAGTTTGAGGGAAAAACAACGAAAAAAACAGCTTGATCAAAAGTGTGGCTGTAAAAATCCAGACAAGGGATTTTTGCGGCCAAAAATAAATTTTATCTTTCATAGAGAAAAGGATCCCTCGCAAGGTAGAAGGCTAACAAACCTTGTCCTTGCAGGGATCCTTTTAATTGCTACTGGAGATGTCGAAATGTGGTATTAACCGACAGCCCCTTTTTTGCACATATTAGTTATACTTGCGTTTTCTAGCAGCTTCAGATTTCTTTTTACGTCTTACGCTTGGTTTCTCGTAATGCTCTCTTTTACGAATCTCCTGCTGAATTCCAGCCTTTGCACAGTTTCTTTTGAATCTGCGTAAAGCGCTGTCTAACGTCTCGTTTTCTTTTACGATTACATTTGACATAGTCTCACACCTAACCTCCCCTCCAGTCCTATATTGTGCATTATACGACTGTTCGGGTATATTTTTTGCACACATACGATTATATCATAAATTTACGTTACGTCAATATGTTTTTACAATCTTTTTTTAATTATCATATATGCCGGCAGTCCAAGCAGCATAACAATTATGCTGGCAATGGAAATTATGGTCGATCTGTGCCCTGCCAGAAAAATCTGATTGATAATAACAAAGATTCCGCTGGCAATCGCAATGAGCGGAACAATAGGATATAACGGCACTTTATAGGTTCTCACTGCATTCGGACGGTCTTTTCTAAGTTTGATCACACCAATAAATGTCAGTGTGTAGAATGTCCAGCTTGAGAATACCGCCAGGTCTGTCAGAAGATTGAACTGACCACTTAACGCATAAAATGCACCGATGCCTCCGACAAGCATAATTGCATTTGCCGGAACCTGTGCTCCATTCAATTTTGCAAATGTCTTGTAGAATGGAAATTTCCCTTCTGCCGCAAGAGAATATGCCACACGGGAACCGGAAAGTATAAATCCGTTACAGCTTCCGAATACGGAAACAATAATTCCGATTGCTACAATCTGTCCTCCAAGTTTTCCGAAAATCTTCACTGCTACGGCAGATGCCGGTGCAGTCAGTGTTGCAAGTTCGGATGCCGGAAGTACCCACAGATATGCAAGATTAATGATAAAGTAAACTGCCATGATCAATGATACTCCGCCAACAATGGCAACAGGAAGATCCTTTCCCGGATTTTTCATCTCTCCAGCAATTGCTCCCACATTGGTCCAGCCTTCGAATGCAAATAAAATCGCGATCATAAGCTGACCGAGAACGACCATCGGACTTAATCCTTCGCCTACCATCGGAGTAAAGACTGGATTCGTTCCTGCTCCGCGCACAAACCCGAAAATCATCAAAAGGATTAACGGAATCATCTTGCAGACTGTAAAAATGACTTGTACACTGCCACCTATCTTGGATCCCATAGAATTCAGAAAGATGATAATGATAATCATGGCAACTGCTACCGGAGCAACATAACCGTCCCCGATAAAAAACGCCATCTGCTGACCTCCTGCCACTGCAAGGGCAGATATCATGGCCGGATAAAATAATAAAATCTGTACCCAGCCTGCCAAAAATCCAATCATCGGATTATAAATTTCTTCCAGATAGGCTACGATTCCACCTGTTTTCGGAATCATGATCGCAACTTCTGAAAATGTCAATGCTGCTGCGATACTTACAATTCCAGTAATCAGCCAGGCATACATTCCAAGTCCAGGAGCGCCGCCTGTCGCTGTATAAATAGCCTGGGGTTTAAAGAAAACCCCAGACCCGATAACGCTTCCGACAACGGTTGCCATCGCTGTCACTGCGCCCAAATTCTTTTTTAACTCTTGTTTCTGTTCTTGTTTTTGCTCCATAAACTACCCCTGAAAAGTCTGATCAAATGTCTATAACTGGCTCTCCAGGACTTCACTTACTTTTGCAATTGCAGCGTCAATTCCGTCTGGATTCTTTCCTCCAGCCTGTGCCATATTCGGACGTCCACCGCCGCCACCTCCAACAAGGCCGGCAATGCCTTTGATCAGATTTCCGGCATGGGCACCTTTCTTCACAGCCTCATCTGTTGCCATTGCAACAAGGCTTACTTTTCCACCTGCCGCGGATGCAAGAACGATCACACCTTCACCAAGTTTTTCTTTCAACTGATCTCCAAGATCACGAAGGCCATTCATATCTACATCATCTACTTTTGCAGCAATAAGTTTTACACCTTTTACTTCTGTAACCTGATCAGATACATCTCCCATTGCCTCTTTTGCCATCTTACTCTTCACGCTCTCAAGCTCGCTGTGAAGATCTTTATTCTCAGCCTGAAGATGACGGATCTTATCTGATAACTGATTCGGAGTTGCTTTCACAAGAGCTGCTGCCTCTTGAAGTTTCTTTTCCATATCATCATAATATTTCAGAAGTCCCTTTGAAGTCAGAGCCTCAATACGTCTGACTCCTGCTGCAACACCTGTCTCAGAAATAATCTTAAGTGCACTGATAACTCCTGTATTCGATACGTGAGTACCTCCACAGAACTCTACTGAAAAATCTCCCATGCTTACGACACGGACAACATCACCGTATTTCTCACCGAAAAGGGCTGCTGCTCCTGTCTTTCTTGCTTCCTCGATTGGCATATTCTTAGCTACGACCGGTATGCATTCTGCAATCTTTTCATTTACAATATTTTCTACTTGCTTTAACTCTTCTTTTGACAATGCTGAGAAATGTGTAAAGTCAAAACGAAGTCTCTCAGCATCTACATAAGAACCTGCCTGCTCAACATGTGTTCCAAGCACCTGACGAAGAGCTGCCTGAAGAAGATGTGTTGCACTGTGGTTTCTTGCTGACAGATTACGGTTCTCTTTATCTACTTCCATAGATACTGTATCACCGACTTTAATCATTCCATGGCTTACATATCCCACATGTCCAATCTTTGTTCCGGCAAGATGAATTGTATTCTCTACTACGAACTCTCCATCAGCAGTCTTAATGGTACCGATGTCACCTTCCTGACCACCCATTGTTCCATAAAATGTAGTCTTGTCAACAATAATTGTACCTTTCTCGCCATCGGATAATGCGTCTACAATCTCCTCTTCGCTTGTAAGTGCTGTCACTTTTGCATCACATACAAGATTCTCGTATCCTACGAATTCTGTTGCAAGCTCTGCATCCAGTTCATCATAAACTGTAGCGTCTTTTCCAGTGTAGCTGTGAGTACCAAATGTTCCCTCTGATTTCGCACGCTGCTCTTTCTGAGCTTTTTCGAATCCTTCCTTATCATAAGTCAGACCCTTCTCTTCCAGAATCTCGCTTGTCAGATCAATTGGGAATCCATAAGTATCATAAAGTTTAAATGCATTTTCTCCGGAAAGAACTGTCTCACCATTTTTCTTCATCTCTTTTTCCATATCTGCAAGAATAGAAAGTCCCTGATCAATTGTCTTATTGAACTGAGCCTCTTCTTTTGCAATCACGTTGAAGATAAAGTCTTTCTTCTCTTCAAGCTCCGGATATCCGTCTTTTGAACCATCAATAACAGTCTGTGCAAGCTCTACAAGGAAAGCTCCCTCGATACCGAGAAGTCTTCCGTGACGGCAAGCACGGCGGAGCAGACGGCGGAGTACATAACCACGGCCACTGTTAGATGGCATAATTCCGTCTGAAATCATAAATGTAACAGAGCGGATATGATCAGTTACGACACGAAGAGAAACATCTGTCTCGTGGTCGATGCCATAATGTTTTCCTGACATAGCGCATACATGGTCACGCAATGCTTTCATTGTATCAATATCAAACATGGAGTCTACATCCTGTACGACACATGCAAGACGCTCCAGTCCCATACCTGTATCAATGTTCTTCTGAGCCAGGTCAGAATAGTTTCCATGTCCGTCATTGTTGAACTGTGAAAATACATCATTCCAGATTTCCATATAACGGTCACATTCGCAGCCTACTGTACAGCCTGGTTTTCCACAGCCATATTTTTCACCACGGTCATAATAAACTTCTGAACATGGACCACAAGGACCTGAACCATGCTCCCAGAAGTTATCTTCTTTTCCGAAACGGAAGATACGCTCTGCCGGGACACCGATTTCTTTATTCCAGATTTCCCATGCTTCATCGTCATTCTCATATACAGAAGGATATAATCTCTCCGGATCAAGTCCTACAACCTCTGTAAGGAACTCCCATGTCCAGTGGATTGCCTCTGTCTTGAAATAATCTCCAAAAGAAAAGTTACCAAGCATCTCGAAAAATGTACCATGACGAGCTGTCTTACCTACATTCTCGATATCTCCTGTACGGATACACTTCTGACAGGTTGTCACTCTTCTTCTCGGCGGGATCTCCTGTCCTGTAAAGTATGGCTTCATTGGTGCCATACCGGAATTGATCAACAATAAACTTTTATCGTTATGTGGCACCAGTGAAAAACTTTTAAGTGCCAGGTGATCCTTGCTTTCAAAGAATTCAAGGAACATTCTTCTTAATTCGTTAACTCCGTATTTCTGCATAATTTCCTCCTCAAAATTCACTAACTTATAATTATAAGTAGTCATCTTTCGTTTGTCAACGTCCGTTGAATTTATTTCAATTCAATTTCTTCCAGTTCTTTTGGTGGAATCTCCTTTCCTCCTGGCAAACGAAATTTATCCGTTTACATTTTTATAATCTATAAAAGGATAATGTCATGCTCTCTGCATGTCTGTCTCATCTCTTCCGGCCAGAGACTTGCCTGCACCTCTCCTACATGAGCACGGTCGAGAAGGAGCATACACAGTCTGGACTGTCCAATACCTCCTCCGATTGTGTATGGAAGTTCTCCGTGAAGAAGCATTTTGTGGTATGGAAGCTCTCGTCTGTCCTCGCATCCTGCTTTCTTAAGCTGGGAAGCAAGAGATTTCTCATCTACTCGGATACCCATGCTGGAGATTTCAAGTGCACAATCTAATGTATCATGCCAGAACAGAATATCTCCGTTCAACTGCCAGTCGTCATAATCCGGTGCACGTCCGTCATGTGGTTCACCACTTGCAAGCTTATCTCCAATCTTCATCAGAAATACACAGCCATATTCTTTTGTAATCAGGTTCTCTCTCTCCTTTGGAGTTTTGTCCGGATATCTGTCTTCCAATTCCTGAGTCGTGATAAATGTTACATCATCCGGTAAATGTTTCACTGCCTGCGGGTATTTGTACCACACCTCATGTTCCATATGTTTGATAATTTTAAAGATATGACGTACGGTTGTCTTTAATGTCTCTTCTGTTCTGTCCACCTTACGGATAACTTTTTCCCAGTCCCACTGGTCAACATAGCAGGAATGAAGGTTATCAAGTTCCTCATCGCGCCGGATAGCGTTCATGTTTGTGTAGAGTCCTTCGCCTGGCTCAAAGTCATATTTTTTGAGAGCCATACGTTTCCATTTTGCAAGAGAATGTACAACTTCTACTGTCTCTCCCGGAATTCCGGCAACATCAAACTGTACCGGTCTTTCAACTCCATTCAGGTTATCATTAAGACCACTGCTCTTCTCAACAAAAAGCGGTGCTGAGATACGCTCCAGATTCATTTCTTTTCCGAATTCTCTCTGGAATGTATCACGGATATACTTAATTGCCTCCTGTGTCTCGCGCACGGTCATGTGTGGATCGTAATTTTCTGGTAATATTAAACTCATGTCTATTTCTCTCCTCCAAATAATTGTTGTGCATAATAAACGGACTGCATCGCATCTTTTCCGTAGAAATCTGCTCCGATCATATCAGAATAATCCTGATTCAGTACCGCTCCGCCGACCATTACCTTGCATTCTGGTTTTTTCTTGCGAAGCTGTCTGATCGTCTCTTCCATGCTGACTACAGTTGTAGTCATCAGAGCGCTTAATCCCACCAGTCTGACATCTTCCTTTATTGCTGTCTCGACAATCTCCTCCGGCGGAACATCTTTTCCAAGATCGATCACATCAAAGCTGTAATTTTCAAGAAGAACTTTTACAATATTCTTGCCAATATCATGAATATCTCCTTTTACGGTAGCAAGAATGACTTTATCTTTAGCCTGCTCGCTCTCACCGCTCTTGGCAAGTTCATCTTTCAAAACTGCAAATGCTATCTTTGCTGCATCGGCACTCATCAGAAGCTGTGGTAAAAATACGGTTCCTTTTTCAAATCCTTTTCCAACCTGGTCAAGTGCCGGGATCAGTTCCTCGTTAATGATATCCAGTGGAGCTTTATCTTTCACAAGCTCTGCTGTTATGTGATGTGCTTCTTCCTTCAGGCCTTTCTCAATGGCAGTCTTAAGCGTCATCTCCGCCTTTGTGGCAGGTGTCACAGCCTGCACTTTCTGACTTCCATACTGTTCAATATATTTCTCACAATTTTCATCATAATTCATCAGCGCACAGAAAGAATAATAAGAACGCATCATATCCTCTGAAAGCGGATTAATGATTCCCGCGCTTAAGCCTGACTGCATTGCCATAGTATAGAAATTGGAGTTCACTGCCGGTCTGTATGGAAGCCCAAAGGAAATGTTTGATACACCAAGCACCGTACAAACTCCATATTTTTCTCGTACCTGTCTCAGAGCTTCCAACGTAGTGATTGCTCCTGTCGGCTCAGAACTGATCGTCATACAAAGAACATCAATTACAATATCTTTCTTATCGATACCATATTTCTTTGCCTCTTCGATAATTTTGCCTGCAACCTTTACACGCCCTTCGGCTGTTGCCGGAATTCCATCTTCATCGAGAGTAAGACCGACAACCACCCCGCCATATTTCTTAATCAGTGGAAATACTGCATCCATGGAACTTTGTTTTCCATTGACAGAGTTGACCATTGGCTTTCCGTTGTAAATTCGCATAGCTGCTTCCAGAGCACTTATATCTACCGTATCAATCTGAAGCGGAAGACTCGTTACACTTTGAAGCTCCTGCACCACCTCACGCATCAAAGCCGGTTCATCTATATCTGGAAGCCCTACATTGACGTCCAGGATATGTGCTCCTGCATCCTGCTGTGAAATAGCTTCTCTTAATATATAATCAATATCATGGTCTTTGAGTGCCTGTTTGAATTTCTTCTTACCTGTTGGATTGATTCTCTCTCCGATGATCATCGGTTTCCCGCCAAGTTCCACAGCTCGCCCATAGGAGGATACGATTGTCCGGTTCTTAAATTCTTTTCCAGGCCGGTCTGTAATGTCCCTCTGATCTTTCGTTGCTTCCACCATGGCACGGATGTGTGCCGGAGTTGTTCCGCAACAGCCGCCGATCAGACTGGCACCACGTTTCAGGATTTCAGCCATGAATCTCCCGAATTCTTCAGGTTCTACGTCGTAATACACCTCTCCGTCTTTTTGTTTTGGGAGCCCGGCATTCGGCTTAACAATGACGGGAACAGAAGCATATTGTAAAATTTCATCCAGAATCGGCATCATCTGCTCCGGTCCCATGCCGCAGTTGATTCCAAGTGCGTCTACGCGGAGTCCTTCCAGCATTGCTACAACCGATGGCACATCTCCTCCGGTCAGTAGTTTTCCTTTGTCATCAAAGATCATAGTTGCAAATACCGGAAGTGAAGTATTCTCCTTTGCAGCAAGTACTGCTGCCTTCACTTCATAAGTATCACTCATCGTCTCTATATGGATCAGATCAGCACCTGCTTCTTCGCCAAGTCTTGCCACCTCTGCAAACGCCTGATATGCATCTTCAAAATCCAGATCTCCCATTGGCTTTAAGAGTTTTCCTGTCGGTCCGATATCAAGTCCTACATAAGTCTCTCTGCCATCTTTGACACCTAGTTTTGCTCCTTTTCTCACATTTTCAATTGCTGCTTTTACGATTTCATCTAATTCATGTCTGGAATCATGAAATTTCAGTGCATTTGCGCCAAATGTGTTACTTAGCACAATATCACTTCCAGCCTCATAATACTGTCTTGCGATATCAATCATATCATCTGCACGTTCCAGGCTCCATGTTTCTGGCAATTCTCCCGGTTTTAATCCCCGCTCCTGCAGAAGAGTTCCGGTCCCCCCATCAAAATATATGAGTTCTTTCCCTAATCTGTCTAATATCATTCGTTAATTCCTCCGGTAAATACAATCTTTTTTACTGCAGGATTCACATCCTTCTTCATGACAGTGAACCTCTTCCCTGCCAAGTCCAATAACTGCTGTTACTGATTTCGTCGGTGTCAGCATACTGCTTTCAGTCATAGTAAGTCCGATCTTCTTTGCACAATCCAGCATTCCGAGAATATCCTTTTGGTGTAAAATACTGAAATCACCGTATCCCGGGCTAAATCTCGGACGCAGGAAATATCCCTGTGAGGTCATCTCTTCTTTCAGACTTTTCTGCCAGTTATTTAAATATTCCTCCAGCATTGCTGCTGCACAGGCCTGTAAAACAACTGTTCTGGACATTTCTGTCAGAGAATAACGCTTCATCAGCATATCAACTTCTACTCCAAGTGTTGCACCAAGCATCACGACCTGGGTACAACCTTTCATATTCTTTGCCAGATTCCTGCTTGTAATTTCAAGTCCTTCAATATTCAAGTGTTCTTCGTCCGATACCTTTAACTCAAAGATGCGATAGACGATTCTCCTCTTAGCGACCCGTTCCAGGTCTTCAAATGAATCCCGAATCAAGGCTAACGTCTGATCGTCTACCGCATGTTTTCCATATCCAAGATAACGGACCGCTTCTAATGTCCTTTTATCCATGTCCCAACATCCAGTCTAATCTTCTACTTTTAATATTGCTGACAGGTTATTCATGATTGCTGCTGCTACATCCGGTTTATTCATAGAATACACATGAATGTGATTGATACCATTGGCAATCAGGTCAATAATCTGATCTGTTGCATACGCGATTCCCGCCTGCTTCATTGCCTCAGGATCATCTCCAAACCGATCGATAATTGCCAGGAATCTCTGCGGAACTGCTGTCCCGGATAATTCCATAGAACGTCTTAACTGCTTTTTATTCGTAATCGGCATGATTCCCGGAAGTACCGGAACCAAAATTCCTTTTTCACGTATACGATACAGGAAATTATAAAAAATATTATTATCAAAAAACATCTGTGTTGTCAGGAAATCAACTCCACAATCTACTTTCGTCTTCAGATTGCTGATATCGTCTTTCTTATGCTCCGTCTCCACATGGCCTTCCGGATAACATGCCGCCCCGATGCAGAAATCTCCCTGCTGTTTGATATCTTCAATCAGTTCACATGCATAACGATATTGGTTCGGAAGTGGAAATGCATTATCTTTCGGAATATCTCCGCGAAGCGCTAATATATTATCAATCTTCTTTTCTTTTAACTTATCAATGACCTGATGTACTTCTTCTCTTGTAGACGATACGCACGTCAGGTGCGCCAGACTTGTTACTCCAAAATCATCTTTGATATGAGATGCAATACTTACAGTGTTCTTACTTGTTCCACCGCCTGCTCCATAAGTTACACTAATAAACGACGGCTTTAATGCCGCAATCTTCTCAGCAGCGGAAAGCACACTGTCATATCCTGCATCTGTCTTCGGTGGGAAGATTTCAAATGAAACCTGTGGTGTCTGATCTTTTAAAATGTCTCTTATCTTACATGTCATCGTATAATTCCTCATACTGTTTTGCAGAACTCTTCCATGAAAAATCCTTACTCATTCCCCGTTCTACAATCTTATTCCAGTCTCTCTTCTTGTCGTAATATATTTTTTCTGCATAACGCACAGTTGCCATCATCTCATGTGCATTATAATTTGCAAAGCTGAATCCTGTTCCAGTCTTCTCATATTCATTATATGGCTCTACCGTATCCTTAAGTCCTCCGGTCTCTCTGACAATCGGAACCGTTCCATATCTAAGGCTTATAAGCTGACTCAGACCACAAGGCTCAAACAGTGACGGCATCAGAAATGCATCACATGCCGCATAGACCTTGTGAGACATTGCCTCTGAATAATAAATATTCGCAGATACTTTATCCGGATATTTCCATGCATAGTGACGGAACATATTCTCATACTGCTCCTCACCTGTTCCAAGCGCAACAATCTGAATTGCATCCTGACACAGTTCATCCATCACACAGGCGATCAAATCAAATCCCTTCTGATCTGTCAGTCTGGATACGATACCGATCATCAGCTCCTTATGGTTCTGTGCAAGTCCAAGCTCTTTTTGAAGTTCAATTTTATTCTTAATCTTCTCTTTCCGGAAATTCTCTATACTGTAATTCCTGTAAATATCCTTGTCTGTCTGCGGATTATATACATCATAGTCGATTCCATTCACAATACCGGAAAGGCTTGCCGACCTGGCCTGCATCAGTCCTTCCAGCTTTTCTCCGTAAAACGGAGTCTTAATTTCCTCTGCATAGGAGCTGCTGACAGTTGTCACTTTATCTGCATAGACGATACCGCCCTTTAACATATTGGCATCATCATAAGATGTCAGCTTGTCCGGTACAAAATAATACTCCGGAAGTCCGGTAATGTCACGCACTTTTTTTGCATCCCACATCCCCTGGAACTTCAGATTATGTATCGTCATCACAGTCTTGATTCCGCGGTAATATTCATTGGAATACCGAAAATTATCCAGAAATATCGGGATCAGTCCCGTCTGCCAGTCATGGCAGTGAATGATGTCCGGTCTGAAATCAATGACCGGAAGAGCACTCAATACTGCCTTTGAGAAAAATGAAAACTTCTCAACATCTGTATACATCTCTCCATATGGTGCAAAACCATTAAAATAAAATTCATTATCGATAAAATAAAAGGTGACTCCTTCATACTCTGTCTCCAGAACCCCGACATACTGTGTCCGCCAACCAAGATCCATATAAAAATGCGTCTTATACTGAAGCTTTTCCTTCCAGGATTCTTTCATACACATATACTTTGGAAGCATAACTCTTACATCATATTTTTCTTTATCAAAGAATTTCGGTAAAGAACCTGCCACATCTGCCAGACCTCCGGTCTTAATAAATGGCACTGCTTCTGAAGTGGCAAAGAGTATTTTTTTCATAGTAATTTCCTCCCGATTCCACGATATATGAATCATTATACAGTATTTTTTTTCAGAAGAAAAGCCTTTTATCTATGTTTATATTCTAAACGTATCGTATCTGCGATAAGTGCGATGAATTCAGAATTGGTCGGTTTCCCTTTCCCACCATTCACAGTATATCCAAACAGCTCGTCCAGAGTATCTAATTTTCCTCTGCTCCACGCCACTTCAATTGCGTGACGGATTGCACGTTCCACACGGCTTGCCGTCGTCTGATGCATCTTTGCAACAGTCGGATATAATACTTTTGTCACTGCATTTAATACATCCATATCTTCAATTGCCATAAGAATCGCATCTCTCAGATAATGATATCCTTTGATATGCGCTGGAATCCCTATCTCATGTATCATATCCGTTACACGATTTTCCAGATTTATCTTCGGCTCCGAAGCTTCTGCATTTCCAACCGGTGCAAATGATTTTGCTTCCGGCACATGATATTTTCCAGCTTCACGGATCTTGTCCAGCACCATCTGATTACTGAACGGTTTCAGAATATAGTAAGAAGCACCTTTACGAAATGCATCTTCTGTAATCCGCTCCTGTCCCACTGCAGTGATAATAATAAAACTTGGATGTTTTCTGATATCATGATCCCGATTCACGGTATCCATAACACTTAATCCGTCCATTTTCGGCATAATCAGATCTAATAGTACAACATCTGGCTGTTTTTCCTTAATCAGTGTATATACATCTTCTCCATTATTGGCTTTCCCAACCAGCTTCATCTCTTTGTTATTTTCAATCATTTCGCCAAGCAGATCCAGAATTCTCTCATTATCGTCTGCGATTGCAACAGCTATTTCTCCCATATTCCAAAATCCTCCTCGATTTTATTTCTCGTTGGATTTTATTATAATTTTCTCCTTTTTTCGAATCAAGAAATTGCTGTCGGAAAGTTCTATCACTTCTCGACACGGTATTTTTTATTCCGACTCATTTATCATAGATTCTGCAAAAATGCCATAACCTTTTGTCGGATTGTTGACAAAAACGTGAGTTACTGCGCCGATTAGTTTTCCGTTCTGGAGAATTGGACTGCCGCTCATTCCCTGGATGATCCCGCCTGTCTCATCCAAAAGCGACGGATCTGTCACTTCGATTGTCATGCTTTTATTTACTTCGCCTGACCACAGATTGACTTGTGTGATTAAAATATCATATTCTTTTATTTCTCCATCCACAGCACAGCGAATGATAGCAGGCCCTTCTTCTACCTCTTCTTTTTTTGCCAGTTGTACCGGAGTCTGATTTGCGAACAGGACATCAACCCGGTCAATAGTTCCAAAAATTCCTGCCTCTGTATTCTTCTTTATTTTTCCAAGCACGTTATAATTATTATAAACAATGATTCCTTCCATACCACCGGGTGTCCCATTCACACCTTTTTGGATTTCCTTAACACTTGTCAGATATAGTGTTCCATCGGAAATATTAAGAAGCTCCCCTGTATCGATATCATGGATTCCATGTCCCAGCGCGCCAAAATGACTGTCCGAGTCCAGATAAGTAATGGTCCCAAGTCCTTGTGCATTATCCCGCACCCAGATTCCGAGTTTTTTCGTCCCATCTTCACACTGGATCATATCCATTTTTACATGAATCGTCTCCCCCTTCCTGCAAATATCTAATTTTGCTTTTTGTTCCGAGAAGGAACTTACTGCTTCGACCAGTTCATTTTTAGTATTGATATCTTTGCCGTTAAATCCAGTGATGTAATCTCCGGCTTTTACAATATGAAGCGCCGGTTCATATTCTGCACCGTCTTCCCCTTTGATTTTCTGTGTATCCAATACCATAACACCTTTTGTTTTCATATAAATCCCTACCGGCATGCCACCTGGAATTACCAGGTCTTCTTCAGAGGTCTGAGCACTCACCTCTCGCCTCATGGCATCTTTTTTCTGCTCGATCAAAAGATAGCTTCCACCTACCGATACAAAAAACACCAATGCCATAATTAAAATTCGCCGATACCAATACTTTTTCATACACTCTGATCCTCCCATGTTTTTTACAAAAAAATCTCAATCAGCATCCTGCCGGAGGCTATATCAGATGAGTATGGACTTTCTGCCACTGATACTGATTTTTTGCTTGCCATCTACAACGACGGAAAGCATCTCACATCTGATATAAATAAAGACAAGTGTCCCTCAATCAGAACACCTGTCTTAGTATGTGTATTATTTGAATTTCAATTCTTTTATTTTTTGATCTGCGCTGCCAGTTCCTGCATTTCTTTTGCATTCTGTCTGACCGTGTCCGTAATCTTAGCACCGCCAAGAATTCTCGCCAGTTCATCGGTAGATTCTTCCGCCTTAAGTTCCCTGATAGATGTCTTTGTCTGACCATCTGACACATTTTTTTCGATCATAAAATGATGATCTGCCATGGCCGCAATCTGTGCCAGATGTGTGATACAGATGACCTGATGCTTTCTGCCGATCAACGCCATCTTCTCAGACACTTTCTGTGCTGTTCTTCCACTTATCCCCACATCGATCTCATCAAAAATCAGCGTCGGAATCTCATCCCTGTCAGCCATAACACTTTTGATCACAAGCATAATTCTGGACAGCTCTCCACCGGAGGCTACTTCCACAAGCGGACGCACCGGCTGTCCAGGATTCAACGAAATCATAAACTCTACGTCATCAGAACCATTTGCAGAATAAGAACCAGACTTTTCAAATGCAATAGAAAATTTCACATCTTCAAAATTCAGATCTGCAAGACCTTCTGTAATCGCCTGTTCCATAATCTGCGCCTGCTCTTTTCGGATCTTCGTCAGCTTCTTTGTCACTTTCTCAAGCTTCTGCTCTTTTTGTTCCAGATCTCGCTTTAAATCCGCAATATAATTCTCATAATCTTCCAGTTTTTGTATCTTTTTCTGTTGTTTTATTCCATAATCCAGAATCCCTGCAATATCCGTGCCATATTTCGTCTTCAAACGGTTGATCTCATTAAGGCGCTCAGTAATTGTCATATAATCTTCTTCTGAGAACTCCAGACTATCCTGATAATCAGAAAGATCATGATTAAAATCATTTAACAGACTGTCTATCTCCATCAGCTGGCTGTACAGATTTCCTGCTGTCTCATCAAGATTACTGACTGGTGCCAGCTCCCGGATCGCGCGGCTCAGGCATTCGCTTGCACTTCCGGCTTCCCCACTCGTATAAGCATACGAAGCCGCAGTACTCTCAGCAATCTTTCGTCCATTTTCCATGCGTTTGAAGGTTGTCTCCAGTTCTTCATCTTCTCCTTCTTTTAACATGGCATCTTCAATCTCAGATACTTCAAATTTTAAGAAATCCAATTCTTTTGCACGGCTTGATTCGTCCATATCAGCCTCATCCAGAGTCTTTTTACATGTACGATATTCCTGATAAGCCGAAGCTGCCTGTTTTTTTATATCTGCAAGATAATCCCACGCAAATGCATCGACAAACCCGAGATGATTCTTTTTATATAACAGAGACTGATGTTCATGCTGCCCGTGAATATCGATCAGAATAGCAGCTACTTCCTTTAAAACAGCAATTGTTACAGTCTCACCGTTAATCCGGCTTACACTTCTGCCATCCATTAATTTCCGGCTCAAGATCAAAAGGCCATCCTCCGGATAAATACAAAGTTTCTCCAAAGCTTTCAGACGGCTTTTTTCCGTCACAGTAAAGACCAGCTCCACCAGTGCATAATTCTCCCCCTGACGGATCAGATCTTTTGTGTATCTTCCACCCAGTGCCAGATTTACAGAACCCAAAATAATAGATTTTCCTGCTCCCGTCTCACCGGTCAGAATATTTAAGCCTTCTGCAAATTCTACTTCTATCTCATCAATCAATGCCAGATTCTTTACGTGTAAACTCTGTAACATCTATTCCTCCTGCCGAACAATTTTACGAATCTTATCCATCACCTTCGGAGTATCCTCTGTCGTGCGGATTGCACACATAATTGTGTCGTCTCCGGCAATACTTCCCACGACCTCGCTCCAGTTCATAGCATCAATAGCCAGGCATACAGCCATCGCCATTCCAGCCACCGTCTTGATGACCAGAATATTCTGTGCCATATCCATCGACATATATCCGTCTCTTAAAACACGGATATATTTTTCACTCATGCCATTGCCACTTTCCTGATGCAGCGCATATTTCTGTTTGCCGTTCTCAGCTGGAATCTTGGTAAGTTTCAGATCCCGGATATCTCGGGACACCGTTGCCTGAGTCACTTTAAATCCTTCCCGGTTCAGATAATCTGCCAATTCCTCCTGGGTCTCAATATGATATTTGCCAATCAGTTCAATGATCTTAGCATGTCTGTTTACTTTCATATCTCTAATTTCCTTTCATCTTCCTTCGAAGCGTTTCCAGAAAACTATCCTGGTTCAATTTTATAATTCTTGTCTGGGCTTCTGCCTTGCGGATCTCTACCATATCACCGGAAGTCAGCTCCACTTCATCCACACCGTCAAATGCCACGTATGCCTCATCTGGGATTCCATGTTTTCCTTCTCCGATCTGTATCACGATCTCATCTTCTGCTGACAATACAATACTGCTTGTATTTAACGCATGCGGACAGATTGGTGTGATCACGATCATGGATGCCGTCGGCTCTACGATCGGACCTCCCGCTGCAAGGTTATACGCCGTAGATCCTGTCGGGGTAGATATGATCACTCCATCTGCTTCATAGGAGTTCAACAATTCTCCATTTACAAAAAGTCGGAAATGAATGACTCGAATAGCCCCTTTTCTTGCAACTACAATATCATTCAAAGCCAGATCCATTCGCTCTCCGTCAAAACTGCCTTCTAACATCATTCGTTTTTCTACCGTATATCTGCCTTTCACAACACGTTCCAGAGCTCCCTCAATATTCGTTAACTCTACTTCTGTCAGATATCCTAATGTTCCCATATTGACTCCCAGAATCGGGACATCTCTGCCACGCAGAGCACGCGCCACCTCAATAAAACTTCCGTCACCCCCAATAACGATCGCATAATCAAGATCCGGTGGTATCTGCTCGGAAACAATGGCATTATTCTCATCTTTTGGACACTGCAGACATATCTTTCCTGCCTGTGTCAGATACTCTTTGACCTGATTCGTTATTGCATAGTCTGCATCTTTGCCATCATTTGTTACAATCAACACTCTCTCTGCCATATCTTTATTCCTTTTTTGCGAGGTTTCCAAATGCCTCATCTACAATTTTTTCAATCTGAATTTTTTCATTTATATCGCCCGGCTCTTCACATTTTTCTAACTGGACAAGATATTCAATATTTCCTTCCGGTCCTTTGATTGGTGAAAATGTAAGATCCAGCACATGAAATCCATGGGTAGACGCATAGTCCAAGATCATGGTCACAACCTCAATATGTGTACTCTTTTCGCGCACAACTCCTTTTTTACCGACTTTCTCTCTTCCCGCTTCAAACTGTGGTTTAATCAGTGCTACAATCTGTCCTTTGTCTGTCAAATAATCACGAATCGGCATCAGCACTTTTGTCAGGGAAATAAAGGATACATCAATTGATGAAAAATCAACCGGCTCACCGATATCTTCCGGTGTCACATAACGGATATTCGTCTTCTCCATGCAAACTACACGTTCGTCCTGGCGAAGTTTCCAGTCTAATTGTCCATGACCTACATCAATGGCAAACACCTTGACCGCGCCATTTTGCAACATACAATCTGTAAATCCACCTGTAGAAGAACCTACATCTGTGCAGACTTTTCCTTCTACAGATACCTGAAATTCTTTCATTGCTTTTTCTAACTTAAGTCCGCCGCGGCTGACATAAGGCAGTGTATGGCCACGCACTTCAATCTTAGATTCTTCTGGGAATGTTGTTCCTGGTTTATCTTCTTTCTGGTTGTCCACATAAACATTTCCAGACATGATAATGGCTTTTGCTTTTTCTCTGGACGCGGCAAGATTTCTCTTCACCAGCAACACATCCAAACGTTCTTTCATCTTCTATAACTCCTTATACGTCTCTATAATTTTTTCAGACATACTCTCACTGTCAATTCCTGTCATCTTACGGAGCACATCAACACTTCCATGTTCAATGTAATCATCCGGGAGTGCCAGTGTCAGGACGTGTGACGGAAGCATTTTTCGCATCACGTATTCTGATACACGCTCTCCGCATGCTCCGGTCTGGACATTTTCTTCAATCACTGCAATCAGTTTGTGTGTCTGACAGACTTTTTCTATCATTGCTTCATCGATTGGTTTAATGAAACGCATATTGATAAGTGTCGGCTCATATCCTTGTTCGATCAGTTTATCTCTTGTCTTCACAGCCTCCTCGAACATATGACCGACGCTTAAAATTGCAATTTCTTTTCCTTCAAAGATCCATTCGCTCTTTCCGTAACTGATCCTTTCCCGGCATCCTTCATATCCGTCGTAAGCCTTTCCTCTCGGATAGCGGATTGCCACTGGCGAATTCATCTGAAGCGCAAACCGTAACATATCGGCTAATTCCCATTTATTCTTCGGTGACATAACGGTCATATTGGGAATATTGGATAAAAATGACAGATCAAATATTCCCTGATGAGTCTCTCCATCGCTTCCGACAAGACCCGCACGATCTACCCCGAATACCACCGGCAGATTCTGCAGTGCCACATCGTGGATTAACTGATCATATCCTCTCTGCAAAAATGAAGAGTAAACTGCAAATACAGGCTTTAATCCTCCTGCTGCCAGTCCCGCAGCAAATGTTACACCGTGTTCTTCCGCAATTCCAACATCAAAAAAACGATTCGGATAATGCTTCTTAAATCTGGCAAGTCCGGTTCCATCTGCCATGGCAGCTGTGATTGCCACAATATCTGGATTTCTGGATGCCTCGTCACAAAGCACTTTACCAAACACATCTGTATAAGTATCTCCGTCTTTTTTTGCAAGTACCTTACCGCTTTCTATGTCAAAAGGTCCGATCCCGTGAAATTTATCCGGTGCTGTCTCTGCAGGTTCATAGCCCTTTCCTTTTGTTGTCATAACATGAAGGAGTACCGGACCTTCCACTTTCTTCGCTTCCTTAAGAGCTTTGCAGAGCATTGGTAAATTGTGTCCCGGAATCGGTCCCAGATAAGTAATTCCCATGTCCTCAAAGAACATGCCTGGTACCACAAGCTGCTTGATACTGCTCTTCGTCTTCCGGATATGCTCAATCATACGGTCTCCCATGACCGGCACCTGCTGCAAAGCATTTGTCACACCTTTTTTCAGTCCGGTATAGATATCTGCCGTCCGGAGATTTGCCAGATATCTGGACATTCCGCCTACATTTTCTGAAATGGACATATGATTGTCATTGAGTACCACAATAAAATTCGTCTTCAGATTCGATGCATTGTTCAGCGCCTCATATGCCATACCTCCGGTCAGAGAACCATCGCCGATCACAGAGATAACGGTATAATCTTCATGTTTTAAATCTCTTGCTCTCACATAACCAAGTCCTGCAGAAATCGAAGTAGAGCTGTGTCCTGTATCAAATGCATCACACTGGCTTTCTTTTCTCTTCGGGAATCCGCTCATACCGCCGTAACTTCTTAAATCTTCAAATCCTTCTTTTCGTCCGGTTAGTAATTTATGTGTATAGGACTGGTGTCCAACGTCCCAGATAATCTTATCCTTTGGCAGATCACAGATCAGATGCAATGCCATCGTAAGCTCTACAACGCCAAGATTGGAAGCCAGATGTCCTCCTGTCTTACTGACCTTCTCTACAAGGAATTCACGGATCTCTCCTGCAAGACACTCCAATTCCTCACTGTTTAGTTTTTTTATGTCATTTTCCTTTTGTATTCGTTCCAGCATACTGGTCCCCCTCTATTTTTTCCTGTGAATCAGCTCCATAAGCAATTCTTCCAGATATGGATTCTCATTCGGAAGTGTCCGAAGCAGGCTGATCGCCTCTTCCGATTTTTCTTCGACCACTTTCTTTGCATCGTCAATGCCAAGTAATGTTACATAAGTAGTCTTCTCATTCTTTTCATCACTATGTATCGGTTTGCCAAGTTCTTCCTGAGTGCTTGTCACATCGAGAATATCATCTTGCACCTGGAATGCCAGTCCAACAAGGCTTGCAATACGCTCTACCGTCTTTACCTCTTCCTGGCTTGCTCCACCAAGAATTGCTCCGATCATCATAGCAGCTTCGATAAGTGCTCCGGTCTTTAATTCGTAGATCGTATCTAACACATCTTTTGAAACAGCATGCCCGGTCTCTTTTACATCGATGACCTGACCTCCAAGCATTCCGTAAATTCCGGCTTTCTCACCAAGTACGCGGATTGCATTTCCGATTGTCAGACTATCTTCCGGTTCCAGAACAAATGCTTTGACTGCTGTCTCAAATGCGTAATTCAACAAAGCGTCTCCCGCCAGAATCGCCATGTCTTCTCCGTATACAACATGCGTCGTCTTACGCCCTCTTCGATATTCATCATTATCCATTGCCGGAAGGTCATCATGTACAAGAGAATATGTATGAACCATCTCAATCGCTGCCATAAATGGCTCAATTACTTTTGAGTGACCGCCGAACAAAGTATAAGTCTCCTTCATCAACATCGGACGAAGCCTCTTTCCTCCGGCCAGAAGACTATATCCCATAGCTTCCATAATAATTTTCTGGTATCCCTTTTGCTTTGGCAGGTAATTCTGCAGAGAATCTTCAATCTCCCTGACTTTCTGCTCTTTTTGTACTTTAAAATCAAGATTCAAACTCATGTGTCTCTCCTTCACTATCCAATACAAGCATCTGCTTTTCGATTTTATCCATCTTGTCATTGCATGCCTTTAACATATCAATGCCTTGATGATACATCTGAAAAGAATCTTCCAGAGATACTTCCGGCTCCTCCATAGCCTGGATCAGTTTATCCAGTTCCTGAAACATCTCATCCAGTGTTTTTTCTTCCTTAGCCATGGCGCTCCTCCTTTACACTCTCTACTATCATCTGAATGGATCCATCTGTCACATATGCCGACAGATGATCACCACATCTGACCTGTTCGATACTTCGGACTGCTTTTTTGTCCACATCTTCAATATATGCATATCCCTGATTCAGTTTCTGAAGTGGGGATAATCCTTTCATCTGTTCCATATAAACTGCAAACCGGTGTCTATACTGCTCTACTTTGCGATGCAGCAACATATGCAGCTTTTCTTCTGTATCCGCCAGTCTCTGCCTATCTTCTTGAAGCTTATGCTCAGGGTGCAGATACTTTAACTTCGTCTCATACTTCTCGATTCGAAGTCTAGATACCTCCATTTTTCTTCGCAGATAGCCCTGTAACTGACTTCTTCTTACATCCACCTGTTCCTGTGTCTTCCAGTAATCATACACTGCCAGTTCTGCTGCTGCAGAAGGAGTCGGTGCTCGAAGATCTGCCACATAATCTGCAATAGTCGTATCCGTCTCATGCCCTACCGCAGAAATCACCGGTGTCCGGCAATAAAAAATTGCTCTTGCAACTTCTTCTTCGTTGAACGCCCACAAATCTTCAATGGATCCGCCGCCTCGTCCGACAATGATCACATCTATGTCATCCTGATCCAACATACGTATACCTTTTACAATGCTCTCTTTCGCGCCTTCTCCTTGCACAAGTGCCGGGTACAAAATAAGTTGTACAAAAGGATTCCTTCGTCTGGAAATGTTCATAATATCCCGGATCGCAGCTCCGGTCGGTGCTGTCACAACACCGATTCTTCGTGCATATGCAGGAATCGGCATCTTATATTCCGAAGCAAACATTCCCATCTCTTCCAACTCACGCTTAAGAGCCTGAAAACGCTCATAAAGAACACCTTCTCCGTCCAAACGGATCTCTCTTGCATATAACTGATAAGAACCTCCTCTTTCATAGACATTGACCTGCCCGAACACTACGATCTGCTGTCCCTCACACATACGAAAAGAGAGCCCGCCGCGCTGCCCGGCAAACATTACGCAGGCAATCGTTCCAGACTCATCTTTCAGTGAAAAATATATATGTCCTGAAGTATGGTATTTACAATTAGATACCTCGCCCTTCACATAGATACGGTTCAACATGTAATCCTGTGTAAACATGTTCTTGATGTAAGCATTTACCTGGCCTACCGTATATACATTCCGTGTCATTACACACCTCTATATTCAAGATTCGCCCGCGGGGCAACATGTAATGTTCTACTCAATCCCCCGTCAGGCGTATATCAGTCTGTTATTTATGACAGCCGGGCCAGCACACCATTGATAAATGCCGGGCCTTCATCACCACTGTATTTTTTTGCGAGCTCTACCGCTTCGTTGATTGCAACTCCTACCGGTACGTCCTCGTCATATTTCATCTCATAGACCGCAAGTCTTAAGATACTTAGATCCACCTTGTTCATGCGGCTTGTCTTCCAGCCTGTCACATGTTCATTGAGCATCTCATCAATCTCTTCAGATTTCAAGATGACGTTCAGAGCCTTGTCTCTGATATATGCCATGTCTTCCTCTTTTGGTTCCTGGTCAAGCTGTTCAAAATAAAGCTGCATCTGTTGCGGCATCTCCTGATCACTGTTAAATTCATAACTGAACACCATTCTGAAAATGTGTTCCCTCATCTCTGTTCTCTTCACTTATGCTTCCTCCGGCACATCAACTCCGGCTACACGGATATTCACGTCCGCAACCTCAAGTCCTGTCATATTTTCAATTGCAGCTTTTACCTTCTCCTGCACTTTTGCTGTAATATCTTTAATACTGTATCCATAGCTCATATTAAGAGCCAGTGTCACAGTCACGATGCCGTCCAGGACATCTACTTTTACACCCTTGGATAAAGATTTCATTCCAAGCTTTGCGATCAGCTCTCTTGTCGCATTCCCTGCCATAGAAGAAACACCTTCTACTTCCATAGCTGCAAGTCCTGCGATAATTGCTACAACTTCATCGGCAATCTTTACTTCGCCCAGATTCTCATCTGACTTTATTGTATAAGTTTTCTTTTCTTCTTTACTCATATCTACCAATCCTTTCGGTTTTTCTATACGTCCTTTTTAAGCATTTTACCACATTCGCATACATTTGCAAAGGTTCACGGTAAATATTTACAAACCTTATCGGGCAAATTCAGTCAGAACCAGTCCATCGTTACGCTCCTGGGTCATGCGGATACTCCACTCATTGACAAAAAGAAGAAGCGGACGGTCTTTTAAATCCTTCACTTTCTTCATATCAGAAGTACCTGAAAGTTTTGCAAGATCGAAGTCCTGCGGATTATCAATCCAGCGGATATACTCATATGGCAGATTCTCCAGTCTGATATCTACGTTATATTCATTCTCCAGACGATATTTTAAAACATCAAACTGCAAAACTCCTACAACTCCTACAATGATCTCTTCCATACCTGTATTAAACTCCTGGAATATCTGGATCGCACCCTCCTGCGCAATCTGATTAATTCCTTTGATGAACTGTTTACGTTTCATCGTATCGACCTGACGCACTCTTGCAAAATGTTCCGGTGCAAAAGTCGGGATTCCTTCATAACTGAACTTGTCAGAGGAGGTTGTCAATGTATCTCCGATTGAGAAAATCCCCGGATCAAAGACACCGATAATATCTCCACCGTAAGCTTTATCCACCATGTGGCGCTCACTGGCCATCATCTGCTGTGGCTGGGAAAGTCGTACCTTCTTGCCTCCCTGCATATGGAATACATCCATACCTGCCTCGAATTCTCCGGAACAGATACGCATAAATGCGATACGGTCACGGTGTGCTTTATTCATATTTGCCTGAATCTTAAATACAAATGCAGAAAAATCGCCTTCTTCCATCGGGTCAATCTCACCTTTATCAGACTTTCTTGGAAGCGGTGATGTAGTCATCTTAAGGAAATGCTTCAAGAATGTCTCTACTCCAAAGTTCGTCAGAGCAGATCCGAAGAATACCGGTGAAAGTTCTCCTTTACTTACCATCTCCTGATCCAGTTCTGCTCCGGCTCCATCCTGAAGTTCAATCTCTTCCTCCAGCTTTGCTTTCTGCTCTTCACTGATGAGTCCATTCAGGGAAGGATCATCGATCGGCACAATCTGCACTTCTCCCTGTGTCGTACCCTTTCTTGTATCTGAGAATAATTCCACACTCTTTGTAGCACGGTCATAGACACCGCGGAACTCCTTACCGGAGCCGATTGGCCAGTTGACCGGGCAGGTCGCGATTCCCAGTTCATTTTCAATATCATCTAATAGTTCAAATGTATCCATCGCCTCACGGTCCATCTTATTGATAAATGTAAAAATCGGAATATGGCGCATCGTACATACTTTGAACAGCTTTCTTGTCTGTGCCTCAACACCCTTGGATGCATCAATGACCATGACCGCAGAATCTGCTGCCATCAGAGTACGGTATGTATCCTCTGAGAAGTCCTGATGTCCCGGTGTGTCCAGAATGTTGATACAATATCCTCCATAATTGAACTGCAATACAGAAGAAGTAACTGAAATACCTCTTTCTTTCTCAATTTCCATCCAGTCAGAAACTGCATGTTTTGATGTTGCTTTTCCCTTTACACTTCCCGCCTGATTGATTGCTCCTCCATATAGCAGAAACTTCTCAGTCAGAGTCGTCTTACCGGCATCCGGATGGGAAATGATCGCAAATGTTCGTCTTTTCTCAATCTGTTTCTTAACATCGTCCTTTATCTTTGACATATATTTGAATTCTCCTATCTAAACTGTCCCATCTTCACACTTCATATCTACATCATATTTTTTACATTTATTAAAGTTATGAACAAATGTGGACTTATCTCATGTTTCAATCAGCGACATACATTATAGCATAAGGAGACATTTTCCTCAACGAAAATTTGGCGGCTGTAGATAGCCGCCTTATCGCAAAGTAACAAGTCTGCGTAAATCGATTATTTTCCTTCTGCATATACTGGAGTGATTACAATATTCTGCGCTGCCACGCCTGTTTTCCTTGTTACAATGTCTTCAATCTGAGCCCGGTTTGCTTCCGTCAGTTCTGATGCATTGACAACAACGTCTGCAGAGTCCTCTGAAATACTGACTACAGAATCAAGAAAGCCTTTTGACGCCAGCATTGTCTCTGCTGCCGTTTCTTTTTCTGCAATCTCTGTCATGGCTACCATCTGCGCCACAGCGTCCTGCTTCTGGGCATCACTTAAAGAGTCACTGTCAATGATGCTCTGAAGCGTCTCCTTGTTCTTGGCACGCACCTGTTCTCTTGTGACCTTCGCCTGTGCAGCCACTGCCTGAGCATCCCCTGAAGTTAAGACCGCTTCGCCTGGATTGCCATCTACTTCGCCTTCATCGCCGTCCTGGCTTTTGATATCCCCGGAAGCACTGGCAACATCTTCATCAGAAATATCCAGAAGTTCTTTATTCGCAAGGTCACTGCCTGCCTCCTTCGTATTCTGAGATCCCGGTAATAATCTTCCGGAATAATTCAGATATCCTGCTGCTGCGATCATCACTGCAAGAGCCGCAATGATCAATTGATTCTTTTTTAAGATTCGCTTCACTTACTTCACCCTCCCGCCTTTCATTATTCTAATCTTATGCGTGTCTATCTCAAATAATGCCTGCACAGCTTCAGTAATATTTTTTACGACTACTGCATCGTCTCCGCCCGGCGCAATCACAATCACACCTTGTGCTTGAGGGGAAAGCTCCTTGCTGACATAAGGCTCCTGTACACCGGAAGTGCTGCTTCCACTATTATAGACTGTCGTCTCCTGTGTATCATGGCTGCTCGTTGTCCTGCTGCCTCCCTGACTGTCCTGCTCGGACACATTTTCCTCATTGGACTTTCTGTCCTTTTCAACCACCTTTTCACCATCAGACTTCCAGGTAATCATCACCTGCACCTGTCCCGCCCCGTCAATCTGGGAGAGAATCCGTTCCAGTCGTTCTTCCATATAAGCTGTATACTCACTCTGCTTTGTCGTTCCGACACTGCTTTTTGACGAATTGGCCAGTGTTTTCTTAGTTCCAGTATTGCTGTCTTTCTTAGTTCCGGCAGGAATTGAAATCACGAGTAAAAGAATTCCCACCAAAAACACGATAAGAAGCTGATCTTTTTTTACCTTTCCATGCTTTAAATGTTCAAACACCTTACGGATTTTCACTGCCGTGTCCGATTCGGATTTCCTCCACCTGGATTCCACCGGGCTCTCCCCCTTCCACGTTTTCACTTAGCTCATCTTCTGCGTTTCTGTTATCCTGAGATTTCATCACAGATTCCAATCCGGAGGTATTCTTTAACATCTCCTCTACCTGTGTCTCCATTGCATCATACTGATCTTGAAACTGAACAAATAGATCATCTGAAGTAAAGAATTTTATCACAGGCGATGCTATCAGAATGATCAGCACCAGTCCTGTAAAAAAATGAATGTACTTGCGGTCTTTCTCTCCTGGGACAAGCTGTAATACTGCCGTCATAAAAATCAGATATCCAGCCAGTTTCCACACCCAGTCATAACATTCCTGAACCACTTGTTTCTCCTTCCTGTTTCTGTCTTATGTCTTTTCACAGTTTCATTTTGCTGTAAAGCTTTTATGTTGTCCCAGTAGATGCCGCCACCAGTATAATTGTAATAAGGAACAACATTCCTACTGTAAACACTGCCCGGATCAAAAGCCTCATACCTTCTCCTACAGTCTCCATACATCCAATAATCCGGACATCTGATACCGGCTGCATCAGAGCTGCCGCCAGTTTATAAAGAAGTGCGATTGCCCCTATCTGTACAATCGGAATCAGGCAAAGAGCAAAACAGATAATTGCTCCCACTACACCTATTCCATTTTTCACAAGCACTGCCGAAGCAAAAATCACCTCTGTCACACCGCCAATCGCATCTCCGATCCCAGGTATTGCCTCAGTGCCCCTCGTCAACGCACTTCTCTTGACTGTATCCATAGCAGGACTTAAAAGGCTCTGCACCAGATTCAGCCCCACTACACCTGCCAGAATTGTCTTCATAATCCACACAAGTACAGTCTTTATCAACTCTGCCAGTTTGCTCAGATACGATTCCTTCGTCAAATAATTCAGCATACTTACTAAAATATAAATATGAATTGCCGGGAGCACCACATACTCCAGAAACATCTCTACCAGATATACAAGAAAAAGCGTCAGGCTGTAAAAAGAAATTGCAGTCACACTCCCTTTTGCGACTGCCACCGCCGGAAAATAAATAGGACCAAATACTGTCATGAACTGTATCAGATTGCTGATTCCTGCCTCCACCCAGTCCATGATGATCTGGCAGGAATTCAGACAAAGTGCCACAATCAGAAAATACATCACGTAAAAGCCCGTGTCTGCTGCCTGACCATTTCCAAATGCCCGGACAAAATTCGTAAATACTGCCGCCATGATCGCCAGCATGAGAATATGTATCAGGTTCTGCCTGCTGCTCGCAAATGCATAGGAGAACTGTTCTTTAACAAGCTGCTTCAATAATTGCGCTGAAAATGTAATATCACCGGACAGAACTCCTATAAGTATTTCTTTAAAATCCAGCCTTTCCTTGGGAAAAAGTTCTTTTAATGTCTCATCAATTTCGCCGTAGTCGTACTGATCTGCAAACTGCCAGACAACACTTGAAGTCAGTGCAGATTCATCGTTTATACCTGATTGCAGCTGTGATGCATAAACATTTCTCCCAATAAGTAACTCCATACAGAAGCACAAAAAAAGCATCCCTAATCCTACAAATCTCCGACACATAAATCTCCGGGAATTTTTCGTGAATTTTTCCACGTCCGATATTTTTCTTATCAACATACGCTCTACCCCAGAAACCCTCGTACAACCTCCAGAAGTGTCATAAGAATCGGAATACACAAAACCATGATCCCAAGCCTTGCAAATATTTCAATCTGAAGTGCAACTGACTGATATCCTGCATCTTTACAGATTGCAGACACAAGTTCCGACACATAAGTAATTCCAAGCATTTTCAATAAAATTGCGACATATGCATAATCTAAATCCAAATCCTCTTCCAACTTATCAAATGCATGGATCAATATTTCCAGATATCCCAAAATTCCGCCAAAAATTAAAATTCCCAATACAACACTTATATAAGTGCTATATTCTGTTTTCCCATTTTTAAACTGAACTGCCAGAAGAACTCCGGCAACTGCGAGAACCCCTACTTTCAAAATACTCATGTAAGATGCCGCCTTTCCTTTTCGCGCTCACTGCTCTTTTACAGTGTAAACAATCTTTGAATCGATTCAAAAAGTTCATATATGTAAGGTACAATCCAAAATAATACAAGAATCAGGCCTGCAAGGCTTGTCAGAAATGCCTGTTCCTCTCTCCCACTGTGTTTGAGCACCTGACTTATAACAGACACAAGAATTCCAACTGCTGCAATTTTGAAGATTAAATTGACACTCATAGTTACCTCCTGATTCACATTCGCAGCTCATGGTTTTTCATTTACAACTAAATATTCCTTTGTTATATCAAGAATATGGTAATCAATATGCCTGCACTTGCTCCAAGACAAATTCGCACTTTCATTCGCATTTGAATATCTTTTCTTATCTCGTCCATCTGTAATTCTATTTGTTTCAAATAACGTTCCATGGACCAGATCTGCATCTGCCGATCGGCTCCTCCAAGATTTCTGCCCAGCATTTTTAAATGGTTTAAAGCTTCCATACCAAGTCCGCTTTCCTTCAAAAAACCATTGACATTATCCTCCCATATTTCAGAAAATGTCTTTCCATCTCTTCTTTCCATCTGTATTTTCATTCCAAGCAGCCAATTTCGATATGGTGCATCCACTTTTTTCGAAAGACATTCAAACATTTCTCCAAATTCCGAGCCCGCATAACTTAATTCATTTTTCATCATTCCAATCAAATGATATATTTTTCCTAACGCCTGATAGGAGTGTTTCACTTCTTCTGCTTTCCAGATTCCAATCCCGGTCATAGAACTTACTATAAAAAGACTTCCAAGAAACTTTAACATATAGCAGTTTTTTCCTCCTGATCCTGATACAGAAGCGAACCTCTCTCATCATAAATTTCCTGAATCGTTCCTATCTGTGGCTCATTTCCAAGTAATACATAACGTTCAAATCTTTTTTCCCGTATCAACCGATCAAATACTGGTTTCTTTTGTAGTTCCTCCATAGAATCTGCGTGAGCTGTTGCAATCATACGGCAGCCGCAATGCATTGCATATTCAATAGCATGTACATCTTCACTCCCTCCAATTTCATCAACTGCAATAACTTCGGGACGCATCGAACGAATCAGCATGATCATTCCCTCAGCCTTTGGACACCCATCCAGTACATCTGTACGGATTCCCAGATGATTCTGTGCCACACCTCTGTAACAGCCGGCAATCTCTGAACGTTCATCGACAACACCGACAGACATTCCCTTAATAAACTCATTGCCTTCTGAAATTTGTCGTATCAGATCCCGAAGTAGTGTCGTCTTTCCACAACCCGGAGGCGAGACAAGAAGTGTATGATATAATCGCCTGTGGAAAGTAATATAAGGCAATAGTCCATCTGCACATCCAAGTATTTCATGTGACATTCTCACATTGATCGATGAAATGTATTTTAAATTTTTCACCTTTCCGTTTTCCATTATAGCCTGTCCTGACAGTCCCACTCTATGCCCTCCTTCAATTGTAATATATCCCTGACTCATCTCACGTTCATAAGAGTACAGTGAATATCCACTGATGTAATCTAACATTTCCCGTATTTCATCTTTTGTGATGTAATACGGCCTGCCGTCTGCCTTAGGAATCACTTCATTTCCTCTGTACAGCAAAATCAAAGGTTTTCCGACCCGAAGCCTGATTTCCTGAATACTCTGGAAATCAATATTCTCTCTCTTAAGAACCTCCCTGAGCTGATGCGGCAAAATGGTTAAAATAACTTCTTCTTTCATGATTTCTCACCTCTTACTCTCAATATATGTAAATGGACAGGATTTATGACTGGTTTTTTTCACTAAGAAAGGATACCCTGTCTTCCAGAGTACCCTTAACTGTTGCCCGACACGAAGTATCATCTTAATAAGAATAAAACCATTCTGTACTTGCATCTGTAAATGGAAATATTGCATCTCCACTTCCTTCTGTTACAAGCATTTCTCCATAATTTACCATTGTATAAAACTCTCCCTCCCGTGTACCATCAGGAGTGTACAACACATAATGTACAACGAGTTCTCCATTTCTGAACTGGTCTGTTACCTCAAAAGTTCCCGACCAACATTCCAAATCATGTCCCATTTGACCATACTGGAATTCAAAATATTGATAATCTCCAAAATACATTCCGTATGTAATATTCTGTCCGGACTGATTTTTCAATTCTGTTGATAGCCATTGCCCGATCAGTCCAGGTTCTTCTCCTGCAGCCTCTAAAGGGGCACCATAACCTTCCGGATCACCGCATCCTCCGCATTCTCCGCCTTCATTCCAGACTGGTATCTCCAGATTATCATAAAGCGTGAAATCATAGATTTCCATCCCATCCAGATTATATGCATACAATGCCCCATCCATGAGACTTAATGATGGGGAGTAAGAAAATGTCTCTGTCCCTTTTGTCAATGTGATGACAACATTGTAACTCAGCTCACTGAGATTACACTTAAGTATCACAGGAGCTGCCTTTTGGCTTATGTACAATGTATCCCGGACCATTGCATTTGCATTTTCATCCCAATCAAAAGACTCAACCTTCATAGCATACTGAGTACTTTGCGGAACAATTGCATATACTTCTTCCCCGTTATAGGAAATGTAATTTTCTTTTGGGACATCTGCCAAAAAAGAATATTGTTCTTCATATTTTCCATTCTTCAACAGCGTCCGGACTTGATCCCGAAATGGACTGTTATCATCTGCATATCCAAGGTATGCGGCTGCCATTGGCATGCGGCTTCTCCTTAGATTCTTCTGAAGGTTTTGGAGTGACTGTTCGGATTTTGAAAGATCTTTGTTATCCGCTTTCACAGTTTCCTTTTTTCCCTGCTGGCTTTCCTGACGATTTTCCCGCTTTCTTTCCTGCTTTTTTTGTTTTCCATTACAACCAGAAAACGCCATTACCAGCACTAAGACTATAGAGATAAGCAATCTTATTTTTCTTTTATATAATCTCTCGTTCACTCTGTCACCTTCTTTCGTCCTTACTAAAAGCTTCCGCTCTTTCCTCCGTGAGAAGTTCCTGATGATCCATTATGGACCGAACTGCCACCTCCGGAAGAATTAGAATTGTTATTTTGAATCACCCGCGTAGTCACAGTTCTGTTCACGAACCGATCAGAATTCATCGTCAGTCTGAGACTTCCTGGTTTTGTATATTCCTGAGCTGCCACCTGCTTTTTCACAGATTTAAGTTTTGCTTTTTTTACATTTCCCCAAATCAATGCAATTAAAATTCCAATCGCCAGATCACCAAATATCCAAAACGGTGAGACACTTCCTTTTGGCATATGTCCTGAATCATATGGTTTACCTTTCTCTGCCTGGTTCAGGAATTTATCGCTTAACCTGGCAAATGTAGTAAAAGCTTTGTTATACTTCTCATCACTAAGATAAGTGATAAATGTTTCACCGATATAATCAAGTCCTGCATCGGTAAACGCATCGATTGCATCTCCGGTCGTACACATATTCCACTGCCGTTCTTTCATGCTGACCATCAGCATAATTCCGCTTTTTTTCTCACCTTGCCCATATCCCATCGAATCATAGAAATCCTCTGTAAATGATTCGATATCCTGGCCGTTTGTAGTATTGGCCACTGCAATCACAACGTCACAATGATGTTCTTTGCTGATTTTATCCAGTTTTTTCTCAAGCTTTTGAGCCTGACTACTACTCAAAAGTCCTGCGTCATCCAAATATCTCGGATAGTTTTCATCTTCTGCCATTACCGGAACAGACATACTAAATACCAAAAGGAAAGAAAGAATCACACCGAATATTTTTTTCTTTTCAGAACTCATTTTCATCTTTGATCCCTCCTTCTATATCAATGTCACGATCCACATGACAGCATAAATAATTGCTCCAAGGATCACTCCTCTAAGTCCTACAAATTTCCAGAAAACACCTTGATCTGCCGGAAGATCTCCAACCATCTTTCCCGTCTGTCCATTCATGGCAAATGTATATTTTTCTCCTTTCCAGGTCGTATTTAAAACCCAGACAGGATACATTGCATACCAGTACTGCGCACTCATAATATTAATCTGACGATTTGTAGTAGTAACTGTCTGATACCCTTTTACAGTCTCTCTAAGAGCATCTTCCGCACTTTGCCGGATCCGATTGGTTGCACGCCCCATACATTCTTCCATATTCACATCATATCGGTCTGCCACATATCCGGCAAGATACGGTGTCTGAAATGGCACAGCATCTTTAAAATCATATGGTTCGATTGCTTCCATAAGTGCATCGTCCATTTTTCTTGAACAATCTGTTGGAACATGTTCAAATTCAATGCCGCCGGCTCTGTCCACATGATAATATTCATGCTCCGTATGTTCTTTATTTCCCTGTCTCCAGGTTCGTATCCGCTCTGCATTGTATGTCATATATGCCTGTGCATCTACATCGAACAGCCAGAATGGAACATAGACACCTACAATCTCATCAATGTGATTTTCAAAGCTGAATACTTTTGGAAGAAATGATTTCTTTTCTAAATGTTTATAGTAAGCTGCTTTTGCAGCCTTTTTATCCAGCTTAAACGGAATGATATAATCCGGCCTCAATTCTCCTTCAAACTGGCCTTTTAGAACAACACGATTTCCACAGAACGGACATGTCGTAGCTCCTGTTGTTTTGTCTGCTGTAATTTCACCGCCACAGGACTGACAAGAATAAACTGCCATGCCAGAAATTTCATCTTCTTTCCATTGTGCTCCATTACCAGCTTCCCAGCGTGTTTCCTCTGGATTTTTCTTCTGTTCCTGTTCGAATTCTTCAATAGATACTTCTGTGTCGCAAAATGGACATTTCATCTTTTGAGATCCGCTATCAAACTCCATAGCTCCTCCACATGCAGGGCATTTATATTCTCTTAAATCAGACATCCTCTCAACTCCTTTCCTTAATTAGTTATAAAGCCTTCTGCTTACTGCATGTCATTCTCATCAAATGGATCTCCGCACTCTGGACAGAATCTTGGTGGATTCTTTGGATCTTCAGGCTCCCAGCCACATTTATCACAGCGATATAATGGTTCTCCTGCCGGTTTTGGTTTTCCACACTCCATACAGAATTTCCCCTTATTCACAGTTCCACAACTACAAGTCCAGCCATCTGCCGGTTTTGGTTTTCCGCACTCTATGCAGAATTTTCCGGTATTTACTTTTCCACAAGCGCACGTCCAGCCAGCCGCTGTTTCTGTCGTCTGTGTGTTCTGTGCCATTTCCTGCTGTTTTATCTGTTGTTGCTGCATCTGTTGTTCACGCATCTGCTGTTCCTGCATCTGTTGTTGCTGCATCTGTTGTTGTGCTGCTCCCTGGTTATAGAGTCCTTGAAGATTCATGCCACCCATACCGCCTCCGGCCATGTTCATACCCATAAATCCCATCATCGCACCATTAGGATTACCGGCAGCAGTCTTCATTGCCTCTGCCTGAGCCATTCCAAGAGTAGCTGCCATCATATTCGGATCGCGATACATCGATGCATTCTGTGCCTGTTTGATTGCCTCTGCATCTTCTTCTTTCAATGTAACTGGATTAAATGCTACAGATACAATTGAAATTCCTCTAAGTTCTGACCATTTTTTCGTCAGCACCTCATTCATCGCATCTCCAATTTCCATAGAATGTGCCGGAATCTGGCTTGGACGTATCTCCAGTTCAGCTATCTTCGCAAATGCCGGTTGAAGAGCATTGATAAATTCTGTGCGAAGCTGTGTGTCAATCTCACTTCTTTCAAATCGGTCTGATACATTTCCGCCTAAATTCGTATAGAACAAAAGTGGATTTGTGATACGATAGGAATAAATTCCATTACAGCGTATTTCAACATCTTTATCCAGGTTGATTTTTTGATCGACTACACGGAACCAGACTGGATTTGCTGTACCAAATTTATTGTCTGTAATTTCTTTCGTATTAAAATAATAGACTCTCTGATCTTTACCCGTGTCACCACCGTATGTAAATCTTTTTCCAATTGTCATAAATGTTGATTTAATACTGTCACTTAAATTTCCGGCGAAAATACTTGGTTCGGAAGATGTATCATATGTATACTCTCCTGGCTCTGCACAAACTTCCACAACTTTACCCTGTTCTACAATCATCATACACTGTCCATTTGCTACTGCAATTCCGGAACCGTTACTAATAATGTTGTCACTTCCTTTTGTATTGGAAGATCTTGCTCCTGTACGTTTCTGACCTTTGATCATCAATGTATCCTGATTCAACGCATCACAATAGAAAAATTCTTTCCATTGATCCGCCATAACACCGCCTGCTGCTCCCATTGCCGCTTTAATAAGTCCCATATTTTTAACTCCTTTCGCATCTGATATCACACTCAGGCGGAACCCACCACAAGATGTGCTCCACCTGACTTATTTTCACCTATTTCACCTTATTCAAGAATGCTTTCGGCATACTTTGTTTCTTGATTAATCTCTGGCAAAATGAACTGTGACTCCACTGACTTCATAGGTCAACGTATTGTCATCTAATTTCTGGAATTCCATCTCATCTTCTATTGAAATACCATTCTCTGTTTCATCCCATTTACCAGTTGTTTCATCACCATTTACATTTAATTTTACTTTTCCGTTATCCTGTAGTGTAAAATGAAATTCATCAAATACGGTATCTACTCCAACTTCTATTCCGGCATATTCAGCCTTTGTTGCTTTCCACTTTCCGAGATATTCACTTCCGGACATATCTTTTCCGCCACATCCGAAAAGCATCATAGCGGCTGTGATCACAGCAATTAAGACCGCCAATTTTTTTCTCATAATAAATTCACCCTTTCCTCTTATGTGTTCTTAGATTACTTATTTATTTTTTTCCGTCTGCAAAAAATGGCTGGAGCAGCGCTGCAACATTTGCAATCGGCATTGTCTGAAGAATAATCTTACCTGGTCCTCTCACTACAGTATTAAATAATCCTTCACCACCAAGGAACATATTTTTCATTCCTTCGACTTTAACAATGTCCATTGTACAAGTCTCTTCCATTGCAGCCAGGTAACCTGTATCAACAATCATTTCCTGTCCTGGAGCAAGATTATATTCTACTCCGTAACCATCAATTTCAATAAATGCTGTTCCTTGTCCGGTTAATTTCTGCATGATGAATCCTTCACCACCAAACAATCCTTTTCCAAGTTTTTTCTGCATGTAAACAGAAAGTTCTACGCCCTCCTCCGCTGCAAGAAATGCTTTTTTCTGAACGATCATGCTCTTTCCTGGTCCAATCTCTAATGCATTGACAGAACCTGGAAAGCTGGAAGCAAATGCAATCATTCCATCGCCGCCCTGCGCACTGTAACGATTCTGAAATGCATTTTCTCCTGAAAATGCTCTTCCAAGCATCTTCTTCATTCCTCCGCCGACTGTCTCCATTTTCATATTCGGGCTCATCCAGCTCATACTTCCGGATTCTGTGATCATACCTTCTCCTGACTGTAAATAACAAATAACGACTGGTAAATTTCCTCCTGTGATTTCATACCTCATATAATTTTCCTCCTTATAAAATATTTCTAATTAATTAATTTTGCTCTAATTTAAAATCCGCTCAATCTGTAAAGTAATAATTCAGTAGCTGAATCATCATCTCGATCTTGTGTCAATGCAACCAATATACTTCCATCGTCCTGTTTAGCTGCACCTGCAATCCATGCATATCTAGCTCCAAACAGATCCGGTGCTTCTACTGAGCCAAGTACACTTGCATCCGGTCCCCAGATATAGAGATCTCGCATATTCGCATCAATTCCAAAGAAACCTTCTGGAATTTCCATGATCTGTGATACATATGCAAGCCAATCATCACCATCTTTTCCCTTTTCTCCGAAGGTCAGTAAGTGATTTCCTTCCATATCATATGCTTTTAAAATATAGGCATCTAATTCCTCACTGCGTCCTCCGATATATGCATAGTTCTCACTGATCAGTGCTGTGCTTATAATATCGTACTCCTGCGGCATCCAGTCCTGTGCTGTTGCTGTTCCATCTGCTACTACAATCTTTTTTATATCAAAGAGAGCAGATATACCAACATTTCCACTTCTTTGCATTTTTACAGGTCCAATGTCCTTTGCCAGCTCTTCTATGTTTCCGTCCTTAATTCTCAAGAATGCATTATTGCTAAGCTTACTGGAAACATATAAGTTCCCTGTTTCATCTGCTGTGATCTCTGAATACCCATCACCAATTGGAATATCTTTTACAAATGTAACTGCATCATTTGCATACTGATATTCTTTTAACTTGCCATCTGCGAGTATCCATACCCGGTCACCTGCTGCAGCTACACGTCCACTGAAAATATCATCTACAATATATGGACTTTCAAATGGAATCCACTGACAATGTACTGTAACCGGTCCCATTGTCACATCACGTACGGCTTCTGTCGTAAATGGTGTTCCTTCTTCTGGTGAAAGTTTTACTTCCTCTTCTTCATCTTCTTTTTCTTCCGACTCTTCTTTTTCAACTTTCACCTTGGCTTCATCAGATTTCTTTTTTTCTTTCTTATCTTTTCCGCCACACGCACTAAATAATAAAAGTACACATAAGACAGAAAGAATAATTCCTAATGCTCTCTTTTTCATTTTGATCATCTCCTTTTTCTTCTTTTCAAATCTTTGAGCTATGTGATTTTCTGGTTTTATCTTATATGTTTTTTTTATTATTTTCTATTCACCCACGGCTACTTAATGGCCTGTTTTCGTTAATGGTATACCAGGTATACCATTATTTTTCCCTTATAATACAAGCTTTCTCTTCATGTCGATCACAGCATAGTGCATCCTGCCGGAGGCTTTTTGTATAATAAAACCGAGCAAAAGGCTTTCGCCCTCTACTCGGTTTCCATCATTGAATCCTATCATCATCTTATCGTTCCAGCTCACTGATCCGTCCGCATCTCTCAAACAGATCCAGATATAACATCAGTTCATTGTAAGATGAAACTTTTAATTTTTCATAGATATTTCTATTATGTTTTTTTACCGTACTCATACTAATAAATGCAATTTCAGGAATCTGTGCAATCTCGTATCCTTCCATATAGTAATGAAAAATTATATACTCTGTTTTTGTCAAAGTATATACTCCCAGTGCAAATCTAGTAAACAGTTCTTCAATATTCGGTGGCAATGACTGTGTATGGATCTTTTCATTTTTCTTCTGTTCACCAGTGAATCGCAATAATTCTTCTAACTCTTCAATACCCGATTCATTTCTTAAAAGTTCTTTATTCCCCACAATGTCAGAAAATCCCCGAAGTATAGGCTTAACAAACCTCTGTGACAAATGATTTGCAAGGAAAAACATCACAACTAAAAAACCTATTCCGGCTAACATCATATAATTTCGGTTCCGCCAGACAGAAGCTTGCCATTTATCTTTCGGAAGAAGTACAGCAACTACCCATCGATCTTCCTTTTCTCCCGGAATCTGTATTTCCTTCTGCAGACCTATAAACTCTCCTTGACCGGAAAAATATTCATTATAATATTTCTTATGATTGATTTTTAAATCTTCGACTGACTGAAGCCAGGTTCCATCGGTAGAACCTGTCATACCTTTCTGCACTTCCAATATCTGATCGCTGACTGGTGCAAGTATCGTAACCATAGAGCCGTATTTGCTGTCTACAGCTGTGTAATTCTGATTAAAATACATGGAATTCAGTTCCACTCCACATTGTCCATATATGTCTCCTGAATTTCCAATGATCGGGACACACAAGAACATGACATCTTCCCACGTTCCGGTCAATGACGTCTTCTCACTCCAGAAATATGACATTCCTTTTCGTTTTTTTTCATCTACCAATGTGCGATATCCCGGCATTACATCCGTATTAAACTCCAAATTCCATCGATTATGTAATTCCAGTTCTTTTTCGCGTGCAATATCCGGACTGCCACGGAACAAAATGGTCTCCGCCATTAAATTTCCAGTATTGGTAACATTTTTTAATCTTAGATAAAGTCCGCTTCTTGACTTTTCACTCCCGGATATTTTCGTATTGACTGTAGCATCCAATACTGCATATACACCGCTCGGACGACAGATTTGAATTGTCGTATTCATTTCCGGATATATCTGTCTCTGTAATTCAATCAGTGCTTCCTGGTCATCATTATAATCTGTAAGTTTCTTTGCATTATTTTTCAATTGATTATCTATATTCTGACTGATCTGTCCGGAAAGAGAAAGTCCATATCCTGTATATTGTTCAAGATCTTCCTGCATCTGTGCTGTACTGGAATCCAACTGCATCTGTAATACATCTTGTATCTGTTTATGCGTTCCAAACAGATTTCTTGTCAGGACAAGCAGCAAACACACTATTCCAAGACCTGCCATGACCATGGTGCATAAGTACAGCATCAGTTTTTTTCGCATTGGAATATTCTTTTTTCTTGCCAGATAAATAATCTGGCCAAATTCTTTTATTTTCTTTATCATTTCTTACCCATACTCTATCTTATTATTCCATCGAATCACTAAATTCCTGAAATGTATCCCATACTAATGTTTCTATATCTGCCTCGTTATTCATATATCTTTTTCTTGCAGATGTTAATTTCATTCTGATATTTTTTTCGAATTTCATTTCCGAGTCAAGATAACTATCCATTTGAGGTGCGCAATAAAATGTATATTCATTTTGTGTATCTATGAATGCCTGATACAGACTTTTATATTTTTCATTTGTAAGATTATTTATTGCTTCCGGTAATAATTCGAATGCCTTTTCCGTCACTGGCATATATCCCACGCTTGTAACAAATTGAACATTCTTTTCTGGTTCAGTCAGCCATTTTACAAATTTTGCTGCTGCCTCTTCTCTTTCTGGATCAGACTTTGTAAGACAGATTCCTGCACCTCTTTGCATAACAAGCTTGCCTCCATTTTTGAAGACCGGAACTGGTCTGGCAATAATTTCAATTGGCTCAGAACGATTATCGGAGTAAGTTACAATATCTTCATAATATAATACACTGGCTGAAGATGCTACACTGACAATGGACTCACCTGTTCTAAGAGGCTCTGTTGCATACCCTTCATTTAACCAGATTCCACCTTCTATAGCCGCCCTTGCATAAGGCTCCCATACTTGCCCAAACTCGCTGGTATCATAGACTATTTTGTCCCCATTAAAAAAATCTGTCCCCAGTGACTCTACTCCTACTTGAAAATAATTAAAATGATAATCATGAACAAACATGCTCTTTCCATCACCTTCTACATCAGGAGTCTGAGCATCTGACCATTCATAATAGGTATCTGACAAGTCAAAAAGATCTTCCCAAGTGGTAAGCTGTTCCATAGAAGCTCCGGTATCTGCTGAAAAACGATCAAATATCGTCTTGTTAACAAATAAGATTTCTGTAGATTTAGCAACCGGAAATACGAGGAGGCGACCGTCAATTTCACCTTCTTTAAGAAACTCCGGTATAAAATCTTTCAACTCGTTTTCTGAAAAATAATCATGATAATCTGCCAATATACCGGAATCATTCATAGCTAGCACTGTTTTGGGATATGAGATAAAAAGATCTGGTAATTTTGCCGCTCCCGGATCTTTATTCGCTGCTTTTAGTACTTCTTCATGGATTGTATTTGTATTAGATACCATCCCTACCTGGATTTTTATACCTTCTTTTTTCCCTTCCGTCCCATTAAATTCATCGATCAGATCATTTAACGGAGAATCTGTCTGTCCTCCATATACATGCCAGATAGTCAATGTGATTGGTTCTTTGCGGCTCTGACTTTTTCCACACCCGGCCATCGTTGACAGAATTGCTACAATAATAACCACACTGATAACTTTTCTTTTGATTTTTTCTTCTGTAGATCTCATTCTCGTCCCCCCTTTTAAGCGAAAACTCTCTCTTAAATATCATATCAATTAATCAAAAGAAAGACATGAACCAAAAGATCTATTTTTATATCTTTATTGCAATTCCACTAATTCTTGCTTCTATTGCAAGCTCTGTGCGGCTTTCACAGCCTGTCTTTTCCAACATTCGATGGATGTGATTTTTCACAGTACTTTCCGAAATCACCAGTTTTTCAGCGATCGCAGCATTCGAAGCACCAGTGGTCATCAATCGCAGTACTTCCATTTCCCGTTCTGTAAATTCATGACTTGTGGCCATCCCTACCTTAACTTGTGGTACCTTATCCGGATAAACAGATTCTCCACTCATCGTTCTGTCCATTACCTGCAGGATAGTTTCTTTCGATGCTTCTTTATACCAGAAGCTATCGATTCCAATCTCTCTTGCCCTCGTAAGCCAAGATGTTTCCGGCATAGATGTTACAGCAATAATCTTCACTTCTGGTCTGAATTTTTTTATCTCACAGGCGGCTGACAGTCCATTCGAACCATCTGACATAAGAATGTCCATCAGAATTAAATCAACTGGATTTCCTTTCAGTGCTTTTGTGGCCAATGCTGCTGAATCTACCTGCATTACAAGTTTATATTTTTCACTGGATTTTATGTACATTTCAAATAACTGCCTGGCTATATACTGATCATCTACAATCATTACTTTTATTTTTTCCATACTTTCTCCTTTTTTAAGGTCACATAAATTGCAAAAATCGGGAAACTTTCAATGCGAAACTCTCCATCTATTGATTCTACCATCATCCTGAGATTACGAAGTCCGCCCTTTTCTTCTATTTTCTGTTTGGGTATCTCTCCATCATTGTGCAGACATATCTGCACATCTTCTCCGGAATTGTCTATTTCAATGTAAAGATAATGTCCTCCGGCATGCTTGATCATATTATTCAGGCTTTCTCTTAAAAGTGCATATATAACCCGCTGTTCTTTTTCTGTCTGTGGAAGCTCTCCTTCAAAAATAATTTCCACATCCATTAAATCTGCAATTTTTTTCAATTCCTCAAATGACTTCTTGTTTTCTTTTTCTCCTGCCTCATAAGTCATCGAATTTACAACATATTTCCACATTGCAAGAAGTTCCTTGCGCCTCTTGGAATTCTCAGGTTCTTCCAGATAAGTCCGAAGTGCAAGAAGAACGCGTCCGAGATCATCATGTACTTTCATCTTTGCTTCCAACATTTCTTTCTGCCGCGTAACGGTTTCTACTTCTTCATTAAATTTCATGAGCCTTCTATTGATATCATTCAACTTAGTATTTCTATCCTTCAGCTCCCGATTCAACTGGTACTGCTCTGCGATATCGTATGCTATAATTTCCTGATACGAAGTATCTTTCATGGACACTTCTTTTTTCAAAAAGTTCCATACTTTTGTGTCTGAAAATCGAAGAATCAAAGACGGCTCATTCCTTATGACTTCTGCTTTCTCTGAAGTTTGAATGTTCTGTAAATCTTCCCAGAAATCATTCGCATTCATAATCTCTGTTTGAAATAAATATCCGCAAATCTCATTCATTTGTATGTTTACCAGAATTGGCTGTCCCTCCATAGATGCATAGCAGATTCCATCCATTCTTGCATCGAGTGTTTCCTTTACAGACCGAGCCGTCAGATATTCCGGAGTATTTTTTTCTTTTTTCCATAGTAAATATTCTACTCCATACAAAAGTGCAAGTAGTAAAACACCATATGAAAATGGTATCTTTTCAAGAATTCTACCTGGCACAGATTCAGTCATATGTCCACCTCTTGCAAGATCAGCAAGTCCTTGCATTAATATTGTTGAAAAAATGAGTATACCGACTGCCAGTGACAACAAGTACCATCTTCTTTTTCTTTCAATCATATTCAAAAAGGCGAAAATTTCCCAAATTGTAATTATAGTAATAATGATTCCCAATATAATCTGACTTTCTTTTGACAATTCAGTAAATGAACGTTTCATAATATCCATGATTACTGTTTTCATGAAACACCACCTCCTAAAAGCGGTAATGTTCCCCGGATATATAACGTATCTTCTTCCGAAAATGTCTCAAAGGTTCCATTACATTTTTCAAATTTTTTCTGTATTTCCAATAAATTCCGGGTACTTTTTACCCGGTCAAGTTCTATTTTTATTGAAAGAACATCTTTCATATCCAGCAGAACCATTACTGCTCTTGTTTTTTGAAGGACACTCTCTATAATCTTTTCAAAAGACTCATATACCAAAATTGCATCTTTTCCGTAAAGGAATCCTTCTCCTTTTTTCTCTCCATAAGCCTTGATTCCATATAACCGCATATATTCCAATGATTCAGATAATGCAAGCCATAATTCTCCAACATTCAAGACTCCTGACTGCCTGGACATAATCAACAGATTTGAACACCGTTTTATATATACATTCAAAACTCCTCCATAGCAAAGTTTCTCTCTAATGTCCTGATCATTCTGCTCTAAGGAATCCAAAAGCTCATTTAATTCCTTTAGCTGCGGTGACACCTCTCTGGCAATTTCATTATATAACTGATTCTTTTCTTCCACCTTGATTTTCTTTTCAGATAATCTGATTGCTCCCTCCAACATGGCATTTTCTTCAACCAGAACATCTCCAACATCTTCAAGATTTCTATTTAATTTCAAAATATCCGAAATATCTTTGTACCAAAATCCCCACCCTCCGCTGACTTCATGACTTCTTAATATTGTCTGTTTGTCAGATAAAAGAACAGTTTTTCTTTTTGCAGTTATAATCTGCTCCTTCTTTACTGGCAGACATTTCTCTGAAGAATAAAAGATATTCCCTTCAAAATCCATAAGCCCACCGCCAGCCGACGAAACTTGCCACAAATCCATGTAGCTGTCATTAGACGGAAGAAGTCGGGCTAAAATCAGACATTCCATAAACGCCGGAAAAATAAAACAAATTACTTCTGCCATTTTGTATAATGAAGGGAAAAGCCCCTTGGGACTTAATATATATATAATTATGTACACTCCCCCGATTCCTAATGGAATCATCGGAATCCAGATTTTTCGGCGATTTTGTGAAAACGCACATCTGGAAAATGTGATCACCAGGATCATGGCACAGAATATCACGATCCAGCCAATTGCCAGAATATATAAAAATCCCCTTGTGTATTCCATTCCCCAATTCTGTATTCCATCTGGAAAACGAAAAGCAAGCTGATGAAAATCATTAGTCATAATTCCGCCTATCAAAATGAACGCCGGAATGTAAAGTATTCTCCACTTTCGCTCTAATTGATAATGATACGGTTTTCCAATATATAAAACTGCAAAAAACATCCATAGTACCGCAAGTGTCTGCGGAACATAATATAAATACCAGGCATATCGTGCATATACACTTCCACTTGGTAAAAAATCAAATTTTATCGTCCTTACTGCCATCAAAAATAACATCAAAGCAGCGACTCCACTTAAAAATTTACATTCCTCATTCTGCAAAAGTCTGCGTTTCACCTGACTGATTCAAATAAATAAAGCTGATGTATAAAGCAAAAAAATAATAATATTACAGGAATATCCCGGAATTACATTGAACAAAACACGAACCGGTCCACTCATAATAATCAAAAATATACATACCCAGTCCAAGAAAATTGTCTTTTTTATTTTCCTCAAATACCTCTCCTCCACCTGCAGTTCAAGAATGCCTCGGCATTCTTGCTGCGAGGTGCGCGTCATGCAATTGCATGACATACTTCTACTGCGCACCTCTGCAATCCTGCCGGAGGCTATATCAGCTGGGGGATTGACTCCCACCACTGATACCAGCTTGTTTCTCACCACCTATAGAGGTGGGAGTCATCTCCCAGCTGATATAACCTCTTTTCTTTCATTGTATCGAAGATAGTATGAATTTGCAATGCAAAAGGGCACCCCTTTCTTCAAAAAGGGACACCCTTAATCCATGATGGGGACGTAGCATTTTAACACTTTACTACGTCCCCAATTTACAATTTTTTTATTCTGCTACGTCTTTCATGCTGAATGAGAATCTTCCCATCTTATCTTTTCCAAGGCATACAACTTTCACTGTATCGCCAAGTGTCAGGACGTCTTCTACATGATTCACTCTTTCTTTTGAAATTTTAGAAATGTGTACCATTCCTTCTTTACCTGGTGCAAACTCAACGAATGCTCCAAACTCTTTGATGCTGATGACTTTTCCTTCCAGAATCTGTCCGGCCTCAAAGTCAGTAACGATTGTATAAATGAGCTTTCTTGCCTGCTCCATTCCTGCTGCGTCTGTTCCGCAGATAGATACTGCACCATCGTCTGTAATATCAATCTTCACACCTGTCTGCTCAATGATCGCATTGATTGTCTTTCCTCTCTGACCGACAACATCACCGATTTTCTGAGGATCGATCTGCATCTGGATAATCTTAGGTGCGTATTCTCCGACCTCAGCTCTTGGCTCATTGATTGCTTTGGACATAACCTCATCCATGATGTAAAGTCTTGCTTTTCTTGTCTTTGCAATTGCCTCTTCAATGATTGCTCTTGTCAATCCGTGAATCTTGATATCCATCTGGATAGCTGTGATACCTTCATGTGTTCCGGCTACCTTGAAGTCCATATCTCCGAAGAAGTCTTCCAGTCCCTGGATATCTGTCAGTACAAGGTAATCATCATCCGTATCACCTGTTACAAGTCCACAGGAGATTCCTGCTACTGCAGATTTGATTGGTACACCTGCTGCCATCAGAGCCATAGAAGATGCACATACACTTGCCTGTGATGTGGATCCATTGGACTCAAATGTCTCAGATACTGTACGGATCGCATATGGGAAATCTGCCTCACTTGGAAGTACTGGTACAAGTGCACGCTCAGCCAGCGCTCCATGTCCGATCTCACGGCGTCCCGGTCCTCTGGAAGGTCTTGTCTCGCCTACAGAGTATGATGGGAAATTATAGTGGTGCATATATCTCTTTGTTGTCTCTGCCTCGTCAAGTCCGTCTAATCTCTGTGCCTCAGATAACGGAGCCAGTGTACAGATATCACAGATTTGTGTCTGTCCACGAGTAAACATTGCAGAACCATGAACTCTAGGAATCAGGTCTACCTCTGCTGCCAGTGGTCTGATCTGATCGATCTGTCTTCCATCCGGACGCTTGTGGTCTTTTAAGATCATCTTACGAACAGTCTTCTTCTGGTACTGATATACAGCATCCGGAAGAATTGCAAGCCACTCTTCATTGTCTGCAAATGCTTCTTCTAACTTTTCTGTAACAACACGAATATTTTCTTCTCTAGTCTGCTTGTCATCCGTAAATACAGCTTCTTCCATCTCTTCTGGAGTTACCACTTCTTTCATAGCTGCAAATAACTCTTCCGGTACAGCAAAGCTCTCATATGAGTGCTTTGGCTTTCCACACTCAGCTACGATTGTATCAATGAATTTGATCACTTCCTGGTTCACTTCGTGAGCCTTGAAGATTGCATCGATCATCTGCTGCTCCGGCACTTCATTGGCACCGGCCTCGATCATGATAACTTTCTCTCTTGTAGATGCAACAGTCAGGGCAAGATCTGATACAGCTTTCTGCTCTGCAGTCGGATTAATCACAAACTCGCCATCAACAAGTCCAACCTGTGTTGTAGAGATTGGTCCATCAAACGGAATATCTGAAATAGTTGTTGCAATTGCAGCACCAAGCATAGCTGTAAGCTCCGGTGAGCAGTCCTGATCTACAGATAATACCAGATTCTCCAGTGTTACATCGTTACGATAATCTTTCGGGAACAGCGGACGCATCGGACGGTCGATAACACGATCTGTCAGAACTGCATTCTCAGATGCCTTTCCCTCTCGTTTATTAAATCCTCCCGGAATCTTTCCTACAGCGTACATTCTCTCATTGTACTCTACACTTAATGGGAAGAAATCAATTCCTTCTCTCGGCTTTTCAGATGCAGTTGCCGTACACAGAACAGTCGTATCACCGTAATGCATCAGAACAGCACCATTTGCCTGCTTTGCAACTCTGTCTACATCTACGCGAAGAGTTCTTCCAGCCAGTTCCATCTCAAACTTTTTGTACATAGTGTTCTCCTTTTTCTCTATTACTCTTGAACTCACGGGATACCATATGAAAATCCCACGCTCTCGTATTCTCTCACTTTTGGTATCTCATGTATTATTCATCGGCCGGGGAACACCGAAACTACTGAAAAATGTACTTTTCATCGAAGCAAATACCCTTTTCAGTGGTCTCGGAGTGTTATCCCCGTCCACAATCTTTAATATTATAACATACATATATAAAATGTGCCATATAAAAATTCATATTACATGGTATCGGCTTTTTGGGGATTTTTGGCTTTTTTATATTAGAAAATGCGATTTCCTACTATAGAAAAAGAGACATCCATAAAATGAACGTCTCTAAACATAACTGAATTATTTTCTCAGTCCAAGCTTCTCGATCAGTGCACGATATCTCTCGATATCTGTCTTCTTAAGGTATGCAAGAAGTCCTCTTCTCTGTCCTACCATCTTAAGAAGTCCTCTTCTTGAGTGGTGATCTTTCGGGTTAGCTTTGAAATGATCTGTAAGATCATTGATTCTAGCTGTCAGGATAGCAATCTGTACTTCCGGTGATCCTGTATCCCCTGCTGTTCTACCATATTCTGCAATAATCTGTTCTTTCTGCTCTTTTGTTACCATGTTGTGGTTCCTCCTTAAATTCTTATATATCGCCTGGTATTAAGTAACGGTTGGAGATTCCTATTACCGAACACCGGCTAACTCACTTGATTAATATATCATATATACTTTATCTTGTAAAGCACTAATTTTATGCTTAAATTTGAATGCTTAAATTTTAAAATACTGTCTGCCGCTGGCGATATCTTTATCCACACGCGCTTTCAGTTCTTCTTTATTTTCAAATTTCTGCTCCGGTCTGACGAACTCAATCAGTTCCACCATGACTTCTTTGCCGTAAGCATCTGCATCATAATCAAATAAAAATGTCTCAAGCCACACCTTCTCTTCGTTGGATACGGTCGGTCTGACTCCTACATTTGCAATACCATTATATCCATAACCGTCCATATACGCACGACACAAATACACGCCTCTCGGCGGTATAATCTTGCGCTTCGGCCATGCAATATTCATCGTTGGAAATCCAAGTGTTCTTCCAAGTTTATGTCCATGCTCTACCGTGCCGCAGATTCCATAAGAATAGCCCAGAAGTCTGCCGACCAGATCCATGTTTCCGGTTCCCAGTATCTTCTTTGTGTAGGTACTGCTGATAATATGATTCTCATACCGTATCTTTTCCAGAACGATCAGACGGTATCCATATCTTTCCTGATACTGGGCAAGCATATAGATATCTCCTTCTTTATTATAGCCAAACTGGAAATCTGTACCTACTACTACATAAGCTGCATGAAATGTTCCGATGATAATATTCCGGATAAAATCCTCAGCTCTCATCTGACGGATTTCATCTGTAAATGGACAGTCGACCAGATAATCCACCTCATCCTCCAGATGAATCTGCCGTTCCTGCGGAAGCATCAATAGCGCCGGTGAATCCATATCGAACGCACATACTACACTATCTACATCATCTTTGTCCTGCAGTTTTTTCACTGTGTCAACGAGCGTCATATGCCCTTTATGAAGTCCGTCAAACTTTCCAAATGTCACTGCTGTCTTTCTGGCATTGTCATAATGCTCAAGACCTCTGATATACTGCATCTATTTTTCCTCTTTTATATAAAACATTTTCCGTATCCGGTACTCACGTTCTTTCTCGTGATACTGATACACCCCAATAAAATCTTCTACATCATCATATACCCTGACATACGCTTCGTCCAGAATATTTTCATCTTTCCGGACATCTCTGTCTTTGATCCCATTACCATTATACGCAAGTCTCGCCGCTTCTCCCGACACAATAATGCTCGGATAATCTGCGAACATTTGATCAATTGGAATCAGTATTTCTGACAGTCTGTCTTCTTTCTTTAATACCTCGATCTGTGCAAGTGTCAGACTGTCCTTTATCTCAAATCTGCTTACCTTTGTTCTTGTAAGCTTTTCCATACATGCACCACATCCAAGCTTCTGCCCGATATCGTGGCACAGTGTACGGATATATGTTCCTTTTGAGCAATGAACCTTCATTGTCACCCGTGGCAATGCTATACTTAGGATTTCAATATCGAAAATCTGTACCCGTCTTGCCGCACGCTCTACAATCTTGCCTTCTCTGGCAAGCTCATAAAGCTTCTTGCCGTTGATTTTAAGCGCGGAATACATAGGTGGAACCTGATTGTAATCCCCCACAAAATCTAAAACTGCAGCCCGGACCTGTTCTTCTGTAAGCTCGTCTGTCTCACTGCTTTTTAGTATCTGTCCGGTTGTATCCTGGGTATCTGTCTCCACACCCAGAAGCATCACAGCCTCATAGACTTTGTCTTTATCTGTCAGCATATCGCACAATTTTGTTGCACGTCCCAGACATACAGGCAGCACACCGACCGCATCCGGATCCAATGTGCCTGTGTGACCAATTTTCTTCTGTCCCACAATTCCACGAAGCTTTGCAACCACGTCATGAGAAGTAAATCCCTGCTCTTTATATACATTTATAACTCCGTGTATCATGCCTATCCTTTCAACTGCTCATCAATGCGCTCTGCCAGATTATTCAGAATATCCTGCGGCGTACCTGTCATAGTAACTCCAGAAGCTTTTTCATGTCCACCGCCGCCAAAATATCCTGCAATCTTGCTTACATCAACTTCATTCCCAGAACGAAGGCTGACTTTAAATACATTCTGATCCAGCTCATACATAAAAATAGCAACTTCCACGCCTCTGGTATTACGGAGCTGGCTTACAATCCCGTCAAGATCTTTTGGCTTTACACCATAGAAATCCATGACTTTCTTACGAATATAGGAGACGATACATTTTCCTTCCATGAACAAAAAGCTCTCCACCAGTGCACGTCCGAAAATCTGCATTCTCGCATAAGATTTTTCATAAAATGTATCCATAATAAGATCTGCCGCATCAATTCCAGTCTCCAGAAGTTCTGCCGCCGCACGAAATGTAGATGGTCCGGCACAGGAATACTGAAATACTCCTGTATCATGTACGATTCCTAGATACAGTGCTTCTGCAATCTCTTTTGTAATCTTATCTTTATCAATCAGATTGTAAACAAGCTCTGAAGTGGAGCTTGCATCTGGTACAACATAATTATCCTGTGCAAAACAGATATTGCTGACATGATGATCAATACAAAGTGTATGTCCTGCACTTACGAACAGTGGCACAGAAAACTCCAGTCTTCCGGTATCTCCACAGTCCAGTACAATGAACAGATCATAATGTTTACTCTCGTCAATCTCATGTAAAATCTCATCCGTCCCTTTGATTCTGTAAAATGTAGATGGGATTTTCTCCAGAAAAACGTCCACTTCTTTGTCTGGATAATTATTTTGGATATACTGATACATTGCCATACAGGATCCGACACAGTCGCCATCCGGACGCACATGTCCTCCGATGGCGATTGTTTTTGCCGGTTCCAGAATCTTATTCAGATTCAACATCTTCATCACCTTCTGTGTTCAGATCTTTTGTTACTTCATCAATCTTCTTGGACATGTTAACACCATACTCAATAGACTGATCCAGAATGAACTGAATCTCCGGAGTGTTTCGCATATTCAGAGTTCTTGCCAGTTCGCGGCGGATAAATCCTTCTGCACTTCTCAGTCCTTTGATCGTATCCTCCTGCGCCTTTACGTCACCGAGAACACTGATATATGCTTTACATGTCTTAAGATCTGGTGCCACCTCGACTGCTACAACAGATGTCCACGGAGCTACCCGCGGGTCCTTTAAGCCCCGGCGGATAATCTCACTGAGTTCACGCTGTACTTCAGTGTTCACTCTTGTATTCTTAATACTTCTTTTTCTCAATTTCTATTCCTCCTAAGAGAAGGCTTTTCACATGATTTCCCTTATCTTGGAACCTCTACCATCTTGAAGGCTTCTACAAGGTCACCCTCTTTGATATCATTGAAGTTTGCAAATACGAAACCACACTCATAGCCTGCTTTTACTTCTTTTACATCATCTTTGAAACGTTTCAGAGACGCAAGCGGTCCTTCAAAGATCACAATTCCATCTCTTGTCAGACGAACTGAGCAGTCACGCTCAAACAAGCCATCCAGTACATAGGAACCTGCAATAGTTCCGACACCGGAAGCCTTGAATGTCTGACGCACTTCTGCATGACCAAGTACTTTTTCTTCGAATACCGGATCAAGCATTCCTTTCATAGCTGCCTCTACATCCTCAATCGCATTATAGATGACACGATACAGACGTACATCTACGCCCTCTCGCTCTGCTGTTTCTTTTGCAGTTGCATCCGGACGTACGTTAAATCCAATGATAATTGCATTAGATGCAGATGCAAGGCTGACATCAGACTCATTGATTGCACCAACACCACCATGGATTACTTTTACAATAACTTCGTCGTTAGACAGCTTCAGAAGGCTCTGTTTTACAGCCTCCACAGATCCCTGTACATCAGCCTTAACGATCAGATCAAGTTCTTTTAAATTACCTTCCTGAATCTGTGTAAACAGATCATCCAGGGAAAGTTTTGACTTTGTATCTTCAAGAAGTTTCACTTTATTCTGAGCAATAAATGTCTCAGCAAAGCTTCTTGCCTCTTTTTCATTCTTACAGCATACTACAACTTCTCCTGCATTCGGCACATCATCAAGTCCAAGAATCTCTACTGGAACAGATGGACCTGCCTCTTTGACACGTCTTCCCTTGTCATCCATCATAGCTCTTACTTTACCATGTGCAGAACCTGCTGCAATTGCATCTCCGACACGGAGTGTACCTTTCTGCACAAGCACAGTTGCGACCGGACCTCTTCCTTTATCAAGCTGTGCTTCCAATACAAGACCTCTTGCACGGCGGTTCGGATTTGCTTTTAATTCCATAACCTCTGCAGTCAGAAGGATCATTTCCATCAGTTCTTCCAGACCTTCTCCTGTCTTAGCAGATACCGGAACAAAAATAGTACTTCCACCCCAGTCCTCTGCAATCAATTCATACTCTGTCAATTCCTGTTTTACACGATCAACATTAGCACTCGGTTTATCAATCTTGTTGACAGCTACAATAATCTCAACACCTGCAGCTTTTGCATGGTTGATAGCCTCAACAGTCTGTGGCATGACACCATCATCTGCTGCGACAACAAGGATTGCGATATCTGTAGAACTTGCTCCACGCATACGCATTGCTGTAAACGCCTCATGTCCCGGTGTGTCCAGGAATGTGATTTTTTCTCCATTTACCTCTACAACAGAAGCACCAATGTGCTGTGTGATACCACCAGCCTCTCGGTCGATGACATTTGTCTGACGGATAGCGTCCAAAAGGGAAGTCTTACCGTGGTCAACGTGACCCATGACACAGACTACAGGTGGACGTTTTTTCATCTTGCTTTCATCCTCTTCGTCCTCTTTAAGAAGTTCTTCAATCACATCAACAACTTCCTCTTTTTCACAAAGAACATCAAACTCCAATGCGATTTCTTCAGCTGTCTCGTAATCAATTTCCTGATTGACTGTTACGATTTTACCCTGCATGAAGAGTTTCTTTACAATAACCGAAGGAACAATCTTCATCTTATCTGCAAGTTCCTGAATCGTCAGAACCTCTGGAATCGTGATAGATTTGATCTGCTCTTCCTGTTTCTGCTCTTTCTTCTCCGGTTTCTGAAGCTGAGTCTTTGGCTCATTCTTGCCCTTCTTACCTTTTCCTACGCGGTCTTCGTCATGGCGGAAGTCTTTATCTTTCTTCTTAAAGTCATCCTTACCTTTTCCTTTGTTTCTCTGTGGCTTCTGACCTTCCACGATTGGCTCTGGAATTGCCGGACTGTTCTTGCGGTTGTCACGTCTGTCATCACGTCCACGATTATCACGTCTGTCATCACGTCCGCCCTGATTACG
>NZ_JAJCNF010000149.1:0-211 GCF_020560945.1 Dorea sp. 210702-DFI.3.125 | reverse complement strand
TATACATATCGAACCGACCTTTTTCGAAACAATCTGGGCGATATTGCTCTATATTGTCATAGGTATTGCTGCATTGCTCATCGTAATATATATCGTAATCCGCAACACTAATTTGCAGCGCAGAGTAGATTTCGAGCAACAGCTTTCCAATCTGAAGCTACGTTTTTTCACTGATATTTCTCATGAGCTTCGCACTCCACTTACACTGATA
>NZ_JAJCNF010000148.1:0-212 GCF_020560945.1 Dorea sp. 210702-DFI.3.125 | reverse complement strand
CTGATGGCTGATAAAACAGTCAAATGCTTACATTGCACCTCAAGAACTTCGTTCTTTCGGTCGCGTGCAGGCACGCTATGAAACAGAATATTTCACAGCTTATGAATGCAAGCATTCAACGCAGAAAATATTCGTTTCGCAATGTACCTTGAAAACCGCATATAAGAAATATAGATAAGATATTAAATATCTAATCAAGACATCCGAGGTAA
>NZ_JAJCNF010000147.1:0-214 GCF_020560945.1 Dorea sp. 210702-DFI.3.125 | reverse complement strand
CGGCAGAACTAGAGAAGATTTTGATACCGGTTGCAAATCCGGATACGATTGAAGACTTGGTAAATCTGTCATTGGTGATACGTGACCCGAAGCAGAGGGATAATCTGTTGGCACTGAACGTAATTAATGATAATAATGCATCGGAAACTCTGGAACTCCGTGGAAAACGTTATCTGGAGAAAGCGGCGATGATAACGGCTTCAGCGGATGTTCC
>NZ_JAJCNF010000146.1:0-215 GCF_020560945.1 Dorea sp. 210702-DFI.3.125 | reverse complement strand
ATAACAATTACCTCGGATGTCTTGATTAGATATTTAATATCTTATCTATATTTCTCATATGCAATTTTCAAGGTACATGTTTGACTGTTTTATCAGCCATCAGGAAGTTGAATCTCTTCAGCCCTCTGATCACTGGTAAAACCAGTTTATTTTTCAATCCGGCAGCCACCTACTCTCCCGTACCGTCTCCAGTAAAGTACCATCGGCCGCTTAGG
>NZ_JAJCNF010000145.1:0-217 GCF_020560945.1 Dorea sp. 210702-DFI.3.125 | reverse complement strand
GTTGGTACGAAAGTCACTGATTATGTATTGTGTAGTATAGTATATTGTAAGAAAAATTTTTTTCTAGGGAATATGCGTTTTGATGTAGTAGTATTTTACTGTTTTGATTTAGTGTTTGTTGCACGGCAGTAGCGAGAGACAAGTGGGAAAGAGTAGGATGAAAAGACAGTCTATAAAAAGTAAACATAAAATAAAGGTAGTAAGTATAGCTTTTAGC
>NZ_JAJCNF010000144.1:0-222 GCF_020560945.1 Dorea sp. 210702-DFI.3.125 | reverse complement strand
AGTTTCTTCCCAGACGGGATAAGTCCTTTGTGACAACGCAGTTGATTTTCCCGTCTTCGATGTCATCAATCATCCTTTGGAAACTTGGACGCTCGAAATTTGTCCCACTCCATCCGTCGTCAATGTACTCGTCTACAACGGTCAGCCCATGCTCTGCGGCATACTGTCTAAGCATCATGCGCTGGGTCTGGATACTGCCGCTTTCCCCCTGTAATTCATCGT
>NZ_JAJCNF010000143.1:0-222 GCF_020560945.1 Dorea sp. 210702-DFI.3.125 | reverse complement strand
AGTTTCTTCCCAGACGGGATAAGTCCTTTGTGACAACGCAGTTGATTTTCCCGTCCTCGATGTCATCAATCATCCTTTGGAAACTTGGACGCTCGAAATTTGTCCCGCTCCATCCGTCGTCAATGTACTCGTCTACAACAGTCAGCCCATGCTCTGCGGCATACTGCCTAAGCATCATGCGCTGGGTCTGGATACTGCCGCTTTCCCCCTGTAATTCATCGT
>NZ_JAJCNF010000142.1:0-224 GCF_020560945.1 Dorea sp. 210702-DFI.3.125 | reverse complement strand
AAAAGGAACTCCAAACGTTGAAGTTCCTTTTTCGTCTACTTTTACCTAATCTCTACTTACATCTACTTTTTATTTTCCACAGCTTCACCCGCCCATTCTACGGCACCTTTTTCTTTCAGCTTTGCCGTGATTTTTTTGGCTTTCTCCATGGCAACACTTTCATCTTCAGGGGAAGCATAAGCATGCTTATACCCCTTCACTTTATTCCATTCGCCACGGGTAAA
>NZ_JAJCNF010000141.1:0-225 GCF_020560945.1 Dorea sp. 210702-DFI.3.125 | reverse complement strand
GAATTTCAGCCTGACGTTGTGCACCTGAATAATATTCATTCGTATCTTTCACCTATAGTTGCGAAACTGGCATATCAAAGAGGAGTCAAAGTAATATGGACACTCCATGACTATAAATTGATCTGCCCTTCATACAGCTGTCTTTGCAAGGGAAATACCTGTGAAGCATGTTTTACAGATAAAAAGCACGTAGTACTCCGTAAATGCATGAAGAACAGTTTTCCG
>NZ_JAJCNF010000140.1:0-225 GCF_020560945.1 Dorea sp. 210702-DFI.3.125 | reverse complement strand
TGGAAAGCGGTTCCCGGAAACAGAGGACGCACCGGCTGATTACCCGTGGGGCAGCTATTGAGAGCATTGCACCACAGACAAAGGAGCTATCCGAAGCGGAATTTTATTCCCTCATGGAAAGCATTTTGAATCTGCCGCAGGCGGAGCATTTCATCCGGTCTGCCACAGAGAACCACGCCCGTATTTCCGGGCAGGAGAAAGGCGGTGACTAAGGATAGCACTTTA
>NZ_JAJCNF010000014.1:0-81806 GCF_020560945.1 Dorea sp. 210702-DFI.3.125 | reverse complement strand
GTCTGTCATCACGTCCACGATTATCACGTCTGTCATCACGTCCGCCCTGATTACGGTTATCGCGTCTGTCATCTCTTCTGTCATCACGTCCACGATTATCTCTTCTTTCGTCGCGGTTATCACGATTTCCCTGAGAACGGTTTTCTTTTCTTTCCTGCTCTTTTTTCTCCTGTTCCAGTCTCTTCTTCTGCGCGGCTGCAGCTGCTTCTGCCTCATGCATCTGCTGAACCTGTTGACGGATTCTGTCCGGACGTGGACGAATTGGCTGGGATGGTCTTTCATCTCTTACTTCTTTGCGTCCATTCTGGGATTTTCCATTTTTATTTCCACCGTTTGAACGGTTATCTCTCTTATCATCACGTCCAGTCTGAGAACGGTTATCGCGTCTGTCGTCACGTCCCTGACCCTGACGCTTTCCACCCTGTCTTCCACCACTCTGGGTGTTCTGCGGGCGGAATACCTGGACGATTTTTTTCTTCTTTGGTGCGTCAGATTTTTCCTCTTCTGCTTTTTCGGCATTTGCCTTTGGTGCAAATGCTTTTCTTACCATATCTGCTTCTGCCTCGTCGATGGTACTCATATGTGTCTTGGCTTCCACATCCTTTTTATTCAGGAACTCAACAAGCTCTTTGCTCGGCTTATCAAGTTCTTTCGCTAACTCATATATTTTGATTTTTGACATATACACTACCTCCTCTATGCAACCGTATTATCTTCTGTCTTCATCTGCTTCATAATTTCCTTCGCAAAACCTTCGTCCAGTATTGCAAGAGATGCCCGGAATTCCTTTCCCATTGCATGCCCCAAGGTATCTTTATCTTTATAAAAATAGATTGGCACTTCATAAAATTCACACATATCCCGGAACTTTTTCTTTGTATTTTCGGAAGCATCTCCTGCCACAATAACAAGCGCTGCTCTTCCTGTCTTTACTTCCTTTTCTGTACAGAACTCTCCGCTGGCTGTCTTACCTGCCCGCGTTGCAAGCCCGACGAGTGATAAGATCTTATCTGGTTTCAAGCTCTGTCATCTCCTTTTCCAAAGACTCATACACTTCCTGCGGAATTGCCTGCTTAAAAGATCTCTCAAGGCCCTTACTTTTCACTGCCTTTTTCAGACATTCCTGATTTGGACAAATGTATGCGCCCCGTCCATTTTTGCGTCCGGTCGCATCTAACAGAAATTCTCCTTCACTGGTACGGATCACACGGATCATTTCTTTTTTATTCTTCATTTCCTGACATCCCACACACTGACGCATAGGAATCTTTTTATTTGCTCCCAATGAGATTCTTACGCCTCCTCACCGTCTTCTTCCGGCTGAACATTAGCTTCTGTTTCATTTTCCGCTTCTGTATCTACTTCTACATCTGCGTCCTCTGGATATTCTTCATTCTCATCATAAACATCTTCTTCGTACACACCTTCGCCCAGTTCCATATAGTTCTCTGGAAGCTCACCGGACTCAATTGCCTGTGTCTCGCTCTTGATATCGATCTTATATCCAGTCAGTCTTGCTGCCAGTCTTGCATTCTGTCCTTCTTTACCGATTGCAAGGGAAAGCTGATAATCCGGTACAATAACGCTTGCTTTCTTCTCATCCGGATCAGCCATAACAGAAATAACTTTTGCAGGGCTTAACGCATTCTCGATCAGGATTGCCGGATTATCGCTCCAGTTGATGATATCAATCTTCTCGCCGCGAAGTTCATTCACGATCGCATTGACTCTGGCTCCGTTCATACCAACACATGCTCCGACCGGATCTACATCCGGATCATTAGACCATACCGCAATCTTTGTTCTGCTTCCGGCCTCTCTTGCAATACTCTTAATCTCTACGATTCCGTCTCTAACCTCTGTAACCTCAGACTCAAACAGTCTCTTTACAAGTTCCGGATGTGTACGTGATACAAGAATCTTCGGTCCTTTTGTTGTATTCTTTACTTCTACAACATAGAGCTTGATGCGCTCTGTTGGTTTGAACACTTCACCTTTGACCTGCTCATTCTCTGTCAGCATAGCATCTGCTTTTCCAAGGTTGATACTTACATTCTTACCTACATAACGCTGAACGATACCTGTCACGATATCCTTCTCTTTCTCAAAATACTGATCATATACCACTTTCCGCTCTTCCTCGCGGATTTTCTGAAGGATCAGGTTCTTTGCATTCTGTGTTGCAATACGTCCAAATGATTTGGATTCGATTGGAACACGAACGATATCGCCGAGGTCATAATGTCCATCTAACTGGCTTGCCTCGTCAAGACTGATCTGCTCAAGCGGATCTTCTACAGTCTCAACAACTGTCTTCTCTGCAAAAAGCTGGTAATCACAAGTATCATGATCCATAATAACTTTGATGTTATCTGCTTTACCAAAATGATTCTTACATGCATTTAACAGGGAATTCTCAATTGCATCTAACAGAGTCTCTTTGCTAATTTCTTTTTCTTTTTCCAAAATATTCAACGCTTCTAATAATTCTGTGTTCATAGTAATTCTCCTCCTAATCTAAAAATCGAACGCCAGGCGAATAAGCGCAATATCGCCTTTTTCAAATGTCTTCATAGTTCCATCTTCCAGTTCTATCGTAACTGTTCCTGCCTCATAGTCATAGCTGTCAAGAAGTCCTGTGAATTCTTTCTTCTTGTCAACCATACGGTAGGTACGTATCTCAACTTCTTTTCCAAGATTACGTTTATAATCTTTCTCCTTCTTAAGAGGTCTTCCAAGTCCAGGAGAGCTGACCTCCAGAACATAAGAATCTTCAATAAAATCTTTTTCATCTAAAATATCTGATAATCTGCGGCTTACAGCTTCGCAGTCGTTCACTGTAATTCCGCCCGGTTTGTCAATGTAAGCCCGCAGATACCACATGCTGCCTTCTTTTACATACTCTACATCTACCAGTTCAAATTCCAGTTCCTCCATGATCGGATTCAGGATTTCTTCCGTCTTCTGCTCATAAATTTCTCTTTTTGACAATGTTCTAATTTCCTCCTTACTGTGTCAAAGACTTCTTGTCTTTTTACACACCCATGCAACAAAGAAGAGTGAACTTACGTCCACTCTTCTGCCGATTCCTATGTTACTATTCCAATAGTATAGCACTACAAACCCTAAAAATCAAGGCTTTTTTATATTTACATCAATCTTTTCCAAAGACTTTTCCAGCGACTACGCTGCGATTCCCCTTAAGTCTTTAATCACGATCGTTCGTAAGTTTTAACTTATCCAGTATATAAAAGATCAGACTCAGAATCATGGCAACTACACACGCCAGTACCATTCCCGTAAGCTGTACATCCCCAAAATTTACTGCAATACCGGAAAGTCCTGTTACAAACACAACACTTGTCAGTGTCAGGTTTCTGGATTTACCATAGTCTACCTGCGCGTCTACAAGAATCCTAATTCCGGAAGCTCCTATCATTCCATACAAAAGGAAGGAGATTCCTCCGATGACCGGTCCCGGAATCGTCTGGATCAGCATGGACAACTTCCCGACAAAGGAACAGATAATGGAAAGCACTGCTGCCCCTGCAATAACGCGCACGCTATATACCTTTGTCACTGCCATAACTCCGATATTCTCACCGTAAGTCGTTGTCGGGACGGAACCGATCAGACCTGAAAGCATCGTTGAAAAGTTATCTCCAAACAGAGATCTGTGAAGCCCCGGATCCTTTAACAAATCCCGTCCGATAATCTTGCCGGTCACAACCTGATGTCCGATATGCTCTGAGGTAATAACAAGTAATACCGGAAGGATCATAAGAATTGCTCCCATATCAAACTTTGCAGGTTGGAAGTTTGGCAGGGCGAACCAGGAAGCTGCTGCTACCTGTGAGAAATCTAAGATTCCAAGACAGAACGCTGCCACATATCCTGCAATAACTGCGATCAGGATTGGGATTACAGATAAAAAGCCACGGAATAAAATATTTCCAAATATCGCAACACCAAGTGTCACTAAAAATACAATTACATTTTTCATATCCGGCTTGTCGCAAAGAAGTCCCGCATTGCTTGCTGCAGAGCCGGATAACTCCAGTCCGATCAAAGCAACGACCGGTCCCATAGCTGCAGGCGGCAGAACCACGTCAATCCATTCTGTTCCACATTTATAAATAATAAAAGAAAGAATACAGCCGCAGAAACCGACTGCCACGAATCCTCCCAGGGCATAGGAATAACCCATTTTACTAATAACGATTCCTGCCGGTGCAAGAAATGCAAAGCTGGAACCTAAGTATGCCGGCGCCTTCCCCTTGGTCACTGTCATAAAAATCAAAGTTCCCACACCGTTCATAAATAACACAATTGCCGGATTGATCCCGAAAATGAACGGTACAAGCACAGATGCGCCGAACATGGCAAACATGTGCTGAATGCTGAGCGGCAAGAGCAGCTTAAATGGCACCTTGTCCTCAACCTGAATGATCTTCCTCTCACTCATCTTAAATCCTCCTCATAGTTTGGTATTGAAACCACATTTTTTCTATTGTATAATGAAACATCATAAAAACAAAGGAGATTTTAAAATATTTATGAATTTTAATCAGATTGCAATGCTCCAGAAGTTAAAAAGCAGCATGGATCGTTTCCGCAACAATCATCCGAAGTTTCCACTTTTCTTAAAAGCCGTCGTTGGAAATGCACTGGAAGAAGGAACCCTTGTGGAAATCAATGTCACAACTCCTGAAGGGAAGAATTACTGTACGAATTTAAAATTAAAACAGGAAGATCTGGAATTTTTCCAGACATTGAGTGAAATGGGAAGCCAACATTAATGTCAGCTTCCCATTTTCTTTATATTGTATATCCGTCACGAAACACCATCATCATCTCGTTAGTCAGACTGATGTCGTCCGGCTCTACCGGAATCTGATTCCGTTCGAACCATTCGGCAAGTGCCAGTTCATTTTCATCTAATTTCACCTGATCCGATCCGTCAAGCTCGCAGAAGAATCCCATCAGTAATGTATCTGAAAATGCCCACGGCTGATTCTTATAATAAGTAATATTCTTTACTTTTAAACCAACCTCTTCCATAACCTCCCGGCTCACAGTCTCTTCCAGTGTTTCACCAATCTCTGTAAATCCCGCAAGAAGTGCATATTTCTTATATTCCCGTCCTGCATACTTGGACATCAAGATCCGGTCACCGTCAATAACTCCAATAATCACAGCCGGACAGATCTTCGGGAATTCCATCAGTCCACACTTCGGACATTGCATCATCCGTTCCACATGATCTGGCTTCATCACATTTCCACATCGCCCACAGAACTTGTGATCCTGATACCATCTGGCAAGCTGCCAACCTGTGATTCCTGCAAAGGCCTCATACTTTGGAGATACACATCTAAACTCTTGATGATCGATCCACTCGTATCCCATCTGTTCAGATAATATACCGACATTCTCTTTTTTTCCAAGATAATAGCTTTTATCGTCTACTGCAAATAAATATGTATATTCTGTATCTTCTGCCACATCTTTAGGCATACACTTTTTCAGTTCTTCATAAGTCGGATATGCGATTTGATTCTCGTTCCCGCCAATTCCTTTTCTCACCAGAACCTTTCTGCCATCATAATATAAAAATCTGCTGCCTGCATCCGGTGCTTTTTTCTGTCCATACTGATTATTCAGTTTATGTGGTGCAATATCCTGAATCATTTTTGCTGCCTTCTTTCCTGCTGTATCTTGCTCTCTTATAAATGCCCCGGCATGATTGATGCCTGAGTTTTCACTCTTAACTCCTAGCCTTCGTTCCGGTCCCGTCACGTTTTGCAACCTTCAGCCGGTTCAACGTCAGTTCCCGGTCACCGTATGAAATCTTGTGTTCCGTTCCTTCATAAAAGAGATAAATCTGTTCCAGCTCATCATTCTTACGAAGCTTTATGCCACGGACTCCCACAGCCGCTTTCTTCTTCTCGGCAACTTCCTGAGCTGAAAAACGCAGAAAATATCCATCTTTTGTCTGAAGGACTACATGCTGGTCATCAGTAATGACTTGAACACTGATCAGCTCATCATCCTCCTGAAGCTTTGTTGCTGCAATGGTACGTTTTGCCACCTGGAACTCATTTCCCTTTACTTTCTTAATCATCCCCTGCTTCGTTGCAAATAATAATTTCGCATAACGAAGCTGTAATTCGTCGCACATATATACGACCATTTCCTGTGTACTGTCATAATTACTTACATTGTCGATTGGCTGCCCCTTATCACGGAACTTTCCATATGGAAGATCGAGCACTTTAATCTGATGCATCTTGCCGGTATTGGTAAATACACACAGTTTCCCGGTATTAATGCAGTTTACGATCCATTTATTCTCTGCATCTGCTGCCTCTTTATTTCGCTCGTAAGTTGCCACATCCACTGTCTTGGCATAACCAAAACGATCCATCAGGAATACTACTTCCTGTTCTTCTACTTTCTTTTCTTCATAGACAGCCTCCTGGCCATTCTCTACAACAGTGCGGCGTTTGCGTGCATATTCCTTTTTGAAATGCTCCAGATCTTCAATGATAACTTCTGCCATAGAATCATAATTATTCAAAATATCTTCATATCTTGCAATATTTTTCAGAGTCTCCTCATGTTCTTTCATCAGCGCTTCAATTTCCAGACCAATGAGTTTGTAGAGACGCATTTCCAGGATTGCATTTGCCTGGCGCTCAGTAAAACGGAGCATCGCAGCCATTTTCCTGGAAATCCCGGATTTAAATTTGATATTTTCGGTGATTCCCTGTGTCAGACAGGCTCTTGCATCAGCCACAGACTGACTTCCCCGCAGGATTTCAATGATCAGATCAATGACATCACACGCTTTGATAAGACCTTCCTGAATTTCTTTTCTGTCCCGCTCTTTTGCAAGCAATGTCTTATATTTTCTTGTTGCCAGTTCGAACTGGAACTCTACATGGTGCTCGATAATCTTCTTAAGCCCCATAGTCTCCGGACGTCCGTCTGCAACTGCCAGCATATTTACCCCGAAAGTATCTTCCAATCTTGTCTTTTTATAGAGCATATTGGTCAGATTTTCAACATCTGCTCCTTTTTTCAGCTCAATAACAATGCGGATTCCTTCCTTTGAAGACATATTGGAAATGTCTACGATATCGTTTGTCTTCTTTGTCTCTACAAGCGCACAAACATCATTTAAAAACTTGCCGATTCCGGCTCCGATCATCGTGTAAGGAATCTCAGTGATGACAAGACGCTTCTTGCCACCTTTCATCTCCTCTACTTCCACTTTGCCACGGACTTTGATCTTACCCGCACCAGATTCATAGATTTCAAGAAGGTCATCTTTATTGACAACAATTCCTCCGGTTGGGAAATCCGGTCCTTTGATATATTTCATCAATTGCTTTGTGGAAATGTCTTCATGTTTCATATACGCTTCTACCGCATCAATGACTTCTGCCAGATTATGCGGTGGAATACTGGTCGCCATACCAACTGCAATACCATCCGCTCCGTTGATCAGAAGATTCGGTACACGCACCGGAAGAACTTCCGGTTCTTTCTCCGTCTCATCAAAGTTCGGCATAAAGTCTACAATATTCTTATCCAGGTCAGCAAGATAAGCTTCCTGCGTGATCTTTGCAAGTCTTGCCTCTGTATAACGCATTGCGGCTGCTCCGTCCCCTTCAATGGATCCGAAGTTACCATGTCCGTCCACCAGTGCCATTCCTTTTTTAAACTCCTGTGCCATGACAACTAATGCATCATAGATGGAACTGTCACCGTGCGGGTGATATTTTCCCATCGTATCCCCAACGATACGGGCACATTTTCTATATGGTTTATCATAACGGATACCAAGCTCGTACATATCATAAAGCGTACGGCGCTGTACTGGTTTTAGTCCATCCCGCACATCAGGAAGTGCCCTGGCAATGATAACGCTCATGGCATAGTCAATGTAAGACTTCTTCATCAACTCACTGTATTCCGTTCTGATAATCTGTGAATCCTGCATATTTTCTCTCCTAAATTTTATATGTCAAGCTCCGCTTCTGTCGCATTTTCATAGATAAATGCACGTCTTGGCGGTACTTCTGTTCCCATCAGCATCTCAGTCACACTGGACGCCATTCTTCCATCCTCAATCTCTACTAATTTTAAAAGTCTTGTCTTAGGATTCAGTGTTGTCTCCCAAAGCTGGTCTGCGTCCATCTCTCCAAGACCTTTATAGCGCTGCAGAGTAAATGGACCATCATGGGTTTTCCTGTATTTTTCCAAGGCCTTGTCATCGTACAGATACTCTTCCTCGCCTTTCTTCGGCATAGCCTTATAAAGCGGTGGCATGGCAATATAGACATGTCCCTCCTGAATAAGCTCCGGCATAAAGCGGTAGAACAACGTCAGAAGCAATGTGGAAATGTGTGCGCCGTCCACGTCAGCATCAGCCATAATAATAATCTTGTCATAGCGCAGTTTTGTAATATCAAAATCATTGCCGTAGCCCTCGGAAAATCCACAGCCAAAAGCATTGATCATAGTCTTGATCTCCGCATTTGCAAGGACTTTGTCGATGCTTGCTTTCTCCACGTTCAGAATCTTACCCCGGATCGGCAGGATTGCCTGATACATACGGTCTCTTGCTGTCTTTGCAGATCCTCCGGCAGAATCTCCCTCCACAATAAATATCTCGCATTTTGATGCGTCGCGGCTCTCGCAGTTGGCAAGCTTTCCGTTGCTGTCAAAAGAATATTTCTGCTTCGTCAAAAGATTCGTCTTCGCTTTTTCTTCTGTTTTACGGATTTTTGCAGCTTTCTCCGCACAACCGATGACATTTTTCAGTGTCTCCAGATTGCGGTCAAAAAAACGAACAATTTCCTCACCGACCACCTTGCCAGTCGCCTTGGATGCATCCGGGTTGTCCAGCTTCGTCTTCGTCTGACCTTCGAATCGCGGATCCGGGTGTTTGATGGACACGATCGCTGTCATTCCATTTCGCACATCCGCTCCTGTAAAATTAGGATCCTTATCTTTAAGAATTCCGAGTTCTCTTGCATACTGATTAATGACTGTTGTAAATGTTGTCTTAAATCCGGTCAGATGTGTACCGCCCTCACTGTTATAAATGTTGTTACAGAATCCAAGAATATTTTCATGGAACTCATTTACATACTGGAATGCAACTTCCACTTCTATTCCGTCTGCCTCACCTTTAAAATAAACCGGCTCATGGACAGATTCTTTTTTTGCATTTAGTTCACGGATAAATCCAAGAATTCCGTCTGGCTCATGATAAACGATATGCTCTGGTTCTGCGCCTCTTAAATCTTCAAATATAATCGTCAGGTTCGGATTAAGGTAGGTCGTCTCATGCATACGGCTTTTGACTTCCTCTGCTTTGAACTTCGTTTTTTCAAATATCGTATCATCTGGCAGAAAGTTAACCTTCGTTCCGGTCTTTCTTGTCTTCCCGAGTGTCGGAAGAAGTCCATCTTCCAGTTCAACTACAGGAATACCTCTCTCATACCGGTCATGATGAATATATCCATCACGACTGACCTGCACATCCATATAAGCAGACAATGCATTTACAACTGAAGAACCAACTCCATGAAGACCACCACTTGTCTTATAAGCAGAGTCATCAAATTTACCACCTGCATGCAGTGTCGTATATACAATTCGCTCCGCTGAAACGCCTTTTGCATGCATACCAACCGGGACTCCTCGGCCATTGTCCGAAATTGTCGCAGAGCCATCTTTTTCCAGAGTTACATGAATCTCCGTACAAAATCCGGCCAGATGTTCATCAACTGCATTGTCTACAATCTCATAGATCAGATGGTTCAATCCTTTCGTCGATACACTTCCGATATACATTCCCGGTCTCTTCCGGACTGCCTCAAGTCCTTCCAGGACGGTAATACTATCCGCATCATAAGTGTTGTTCTTTGCCATTTCGTCAGTTCCTTTCCATTTTTAAACATACTATTTAAAATATAGCACAAAACAAAAAGACAGGCAAATAAATTTCCAAGACGTCAGTGCAAGCTTTTTCAAGCTTTTCAGGGTGTCAGCACCCGACTCAGCACATCTGCCAATACTTCCATAGCATTTCTCATCTCTTCTACTGTATTCGTCTGTGCTCCTGCCTCAATAAGCATTGCCTTCGGTGCCAGATCCAGATTATACCGGTAACTTTTCAGATAAATACGCCTCGTAAAACCAGGATAATATCTTGCTGCCATAAGCTGCATCTGAAAAGACGTTGCCAGATTATCCTCACGGTATGGATTATTCAAATATGCTATCTCTCCATTTTTCCTTGTCCGGCTAAGGCCATTAAAAAACATGATCTGAGCGGTTGGTTTCCCATTAATTTTCGTCACCAGATGTGTGCCCTGCGCCACGCCATCTCGATGCAGATCAATCACCACTTCAATGCTTGGATTATCTTTTAAAATCTGCCGGACATCCGGCTCTGCAAGCTGATAGGCCCGGCTGCGATCCAATTTCCCATCAATCAGATCATAAATGCCCTCATGATGAAGCGTCTCAATTCCCCTTGCATTCAAAAGCTCTGTCAAATATGTACCTATCCCCATAATTGTCGTAGAAGTGTCTCCATCAACAGAATCAGCAAATGCCTCCTGGGAATGTGTGTGATAAATCAGTACTTTGGGTCCTCCTGTTGTCATATCAAGCGCCAGATTCTTCTCCAGAAACTTCCCTGCATTCAGTTCCTCCGGACCGGTCATAGTTGTCCCGTCAACGGTGTAAAATGTTCCCACCAGATATTCATAATCATTTAACTGATTCATATCAATGTCCTGAACCGGTGTACTGGCTAATACTGCTGCATTTTCTTCTGGCACCCCAGCCCCAACTGATTCTTGCATACTCCCAGCCGGAATCAGATTGCCGTTCTCATCGATAGCATTTTCATCATTTGCCTGATTTTCCAGAATCATAGTTCGTGTCAATGTATCTTCCACGGTTGTTTCCGGTTCTTCATGATTTCGAACATATTCACTGATTGGAACGAAGCTTAAAACACTTTTTTCAATTCTTCCCGTCAATGTGTCTTTCCGCCCCTCTTTTACATATGTAAGTCCCGGAAGCAGCCAGTTTGCCGCCTGCTTCAGGACATTTTGACTTGCTGAACTAAAAAAAATTTTTCTTTCCCTGTTTATTTTTACATTTTCTATATCTGTAAATGCATAAATCAGCAGCATCCCTACGATCAATAGCATCAGTATTCGATTTCTTTTCTTTTTTTCTTGCATTACACCGCCCCGTGTGCGTCTTAGTTCTAATAATATATGATGCAATTGGGGTTCTTATGTGCATGTCCTTTCAGAAATCCAAAATATCTTCTATTCAAAACTTTGCCCTGAAAACGCAAGATTCAGCCCCTCCGAGATGGTGTAACTCAGACGTTTTACTGTCTCATCTATATCTTTCGGTGTCATAAACATACTGTTCAGGTTTGGTGCGATCAGTTCTTTGATCAGCTCATACTTCTCTGCTTCGCTGTATCCTCCTAGCACAAGTCCGACTCCTTTTAACGATTCTGATGTCTCCAGTGCTGACAATAGATTTTCCATCGTATCACTTACAATTGTCACAGCATCAACAACTGTCGGAACTCCGATTGCAATTACCGGAACTCCAATTGTTTCTTTTGTAATCGCATTCCGGTAATTACCGACACCGGAGCCTGGATTGATTCCGGTATCAGCAATCTGGATCGTCCGGTTCAGTCTTCTGGAATTTCTCGCAGCAAGGGCATCAATTACAATTAAAAGATCTGGCTTGGTCTCCCTCACCACACCCTTTATAATCTCCGCTGTTTCCATTCCGGTCTGTGCCATCACTCCTGGAACTATGGCACTGACCACACAATTCATCTCTTCTAGTGCTGCATATTTCCCATATTCTTTCACAATATGTCTGGTAACGTTCAGATTATCTGCCACATAAGGACCAAGAGCATCGGGTGTCGCCTGACGATTTCCAAGCCCTATGACCAGAACTTCCTTATCATGTTCACTTTCCGGTATGATTTTTTCCATAACTTCTATCAGATATTTTGCCAGTTCTTCTGAAACCTCCCGGTGGATTCCCTCATCCGGCGAAGATAAATTCGGGGCTTCAATCGTCAGATATGTTCCGACTGGTTTCCCCATAGTCTTCGCACCATTTTCGGTTTCAATCCGTACAGTCGTCACCCTAATTTCCCGCTCCTTATCATATTCTTCCTCCAACACAACTCCTTGTACCTCCACCTGGTCAGACTCAAAACGTTCCTTCTCTTCCAATGCCAAATCTGTCCGTATGTTATATTTTTCAACCATGATTTTCTCCCCCTTTCACCTGCAAGCACTATTTTTATACTAGTTTTTACAATATTTCCATAATTATGTATTGACAGAATAAGTCAGCTGGTCTAAAATGAATGAGTGTGTTCGAGAGAACGTCCGTGTCCGGATCTGTCGAACTGATCATTATAATCGAAATCATAGATATTGGAGGTGGACAAATTGGCTAATATCAAATCCGCAAAGAAGAGAATTTTAGTAAACGAGACAAAGGCTGCTAGAAATAAAGCAATCAAGTCTAAAGTTAAAACTTACGTAAAAAAAGTTGAGACAGCTGTAGAGAAGAAAGATGCAGCAACAGCTGCAGCAGCTCTTAAAGAGGCGATCGCTGAAATCAACAAAGCTGGAAGCAAGGGTGTATATCACAAAAACACATGCTCTAGAAAGATTTCCCGTCTGACAAAAGCTGTTAACGGAATTGCTTAATTCATAGAGAAACATTGAAAGACAACCATACCGTCATGTGGTTGTCTTTTTTATATATAATAGAAAACTGCACTTCCACTAAAAAGAGCCGGAAATAAATGCTCGCATTTTTCTCTCCGACTCCTCATCTTATTATTTAACTGATACTCCTGTCCTATTTCTATAATTTTGAATATCCAAAACTGTTGACAATTGCTTCTACTCTGTCACCTGCTTCACACATTGGGCACTTATTCGGCTCATATGCATGATATGCCGGAAGATCTTTGCTTGTGAAAATTGTCTTTACTTCCATGCCTGCTACTTTTGTTACAGCACTGAAGATAGAACATACTCCACAAATCGTTCCTCCATAATATAATACAGAATCAATAGCACGCTTGATCGTCTTTCCAGTCGTAATGGATGCTGCCAGCACAAGTACCTGCTGATCTTTGATCATTCTCTGTTGATTATCACGGAACATAATCTGCCCCAATCCGTTATATTCCGGTGTGATCACAGAAATATTATTCTTATGGCTCAATGCCATATGTGTGCTGTCTGCCAGCTGTTCAGCCAGAAATGCTCCAATCACACTTGTCTCATCCAGGCATACAATCGTATCTACATATGTACTTGTCACGTACTCCTGCGCCAGTACTTTCGCTGCCTCTCTCGCATTGTTATGACGAATCTTTACTGTTGACATATCAATATAAGTATCCAGATGTGAGTTGCTTGTAGCAAAATGTCCTTTCATAATCTTGATACGCGCTTTTGGATTTTTCGTCGACCGCAGATTCTCTAATCTTTCATCCATGTCTCATACCTCCCTTGATGCTTGCTGTTTCCAGTCGTTCGTAATCATTCGATTCATTCTGCCGCATTTAAAATTGGTATCGAACTTTTTACTTTATGTTTTATTCTATCATATATGTATGTAATTGAAAACTAAAATTATAATTTTTTGTGTATTTTTCACATACAAAAGCATCATTCAAAATTACCCACATAATCCTTATTCACACGTATGACTTTCTGCGAGAGTTCTTTATATAATAGGAACTGCTTTTTCCGATTATACAAGAAAGAAGCTCTGCGTTCCTGTTACGGTTCGTAAAGCTTCTTTTATCCCTTATGTCAAATATGTAAGATCAAGTCTGATTCTATGCTGCAAATCTCGATTAGTTGTTGATCAGTTTGTCTTCTCCATTCCAGCTGTACAGCTTTCTAACTTCAGCTCCAACTTTCTCTGATGGGTGCTCAGCTGCAAGCTTTCTCATAGCCTGGAAGTGTACCTGACGTCCTGCCGGAGACATGTCAAGTAAGAACTCTTTTGCAAATGTTCCGTCCTGGATATCAGAAAGAATCTTCTTCATAGCTTTCTTCGTATCCTCTGTAATAATCTTAGGTCCTGTTACATAGTCACCATACTCTGCAGTGTTAGAAATAGAATATCTCATTCCAGCGAATCCTGACTGATAGATTAAGTCTACAATCAGTTTCATCTCATGGATACACTCAAAGTAAGCATTTCTCGGATCATATCCTGCTTCGCAAAGTGTCTCAAATCCTGCCTGCATAAGTGCACAAACACCACCGCAAAGGACTGCCTGCTCACCGAAGAGGTCTGTCTCTGTCTCTGTTCTATATGTTGTCTCAAGAAGTCCTGCTCTTGCTCCACCAATTGCAAGACCATAAGCTAATGTTCTGTCCCAAGCTTTTCCTGTAGCATCCTGCTCTACAGCGATAAGGCAAGGAGTTCCTTTTCCTGCAAGATACTCGCTGCGAACTGTGTGTCCTGGTGCCTTAGGAGCGATCATTGTTACATCTACGTTCTTAGGTGGTTTGATGCATCCGAAGTGAATGTTGAAACCATGAGCGAACATTAACATGTTTCCTTCCTCAAGGTTTGGCTCGATGTCTTTCTTGTACATATCAGCCTGTAACTCATCATTGATAAGAATCATGATAATGTCTGCCTGCTTTGCTGCCTCTGCTGCTGTGTATACTTTCAATCCCTGCTCTTCAGCTTTCTTCCAGGATTTACTTCCCTCATAAAGACCTACGATTACGTCACATCCGGACTCTTTCAGGTTCAGAGCATGAGCATGTCCCTGACTACCATATCCGATGATAGCAATCTTCTGTCCTTCCAGTGCTGATAAATTACAATCTTCCTGATAAAAAATTCTTGCTGCCATTTTGACATTCCTCCTAATAAATATGTAAATTTAAATTGGTAACTACTCGATAAATGTGACATCCTTGATTCCTCTTGACAGTCCGGCAATTCCGGTTCTGGCAAGTTCCAGGATCTCATAACCATCCAGGAGCTGTAAGAACGCTTCCAGCTTCGACTGGGTTCCTGTAAGCTCAATCACGAGAGACTCTCTCTCTGCATCAACAATCTTTGCGCGAAAGATATCAGCAATTGAAACAATCTCTGACCGCTGCTGTGCATTGGCACGGATCTTAACCAATATCAGTTCACGATATACGGATTCTTCCGGCTTTAAGACCTTCACTACGATCACGTCTTCCAGCTTGGCAATCTGCTTTTCAATCTGAGATAAAATAATCTCATCTCCACTGGATACAATCGTGATTCTCGTAAATCTTGAATCTGCCGTCACACCGGCTGTAATACTGTCGATGTTGTATCCTCTTCTTGTGAATAGTCCGGATATTCTACTTAATACTCCGGAATTGTTGTCAACTAATAATGAATAAACTCTCTGCATAATGCACCTCTTTCTTGTATCTTTTCAAAAACAGAGTGCGTTCTGTTTTTAAATAATAGCAATATCTCATGTATTTGTCAAGTATCTATCTTATCTTTTCTAAGAACTTTTTTATCTTTTTTTGATTTTTACTCTTTCTCACTGAACCAGGAAATATTCGTTCCGTCACTCGTTGCAATAATTGTTCCAAGCAGATCTGTGCGGTAAACCTGCACATCATCGTTATTCAGGCGCTCCAGCGTCTCTTGATGCGGATGTCCATAAGAATTATCCACGCCACAGCTGATAACAGCCCATGTTGGGTTCGTTGCTTTTAAAAACACTTCACTTGTAGAAGTTCTGCTTCCGTGGTGTCCGCATTTTAACACATCACATTCCAACGCACTTCCAAATCTCTTCACCATTGCGCTCTCAGATTTCTCACTGGCATCTCCACACATGACAAAAGAATTCTCCCCATGCACCAGTTTAATTCCTACTGAAGCATCATTGGTATCATCTGAACTGACCAGATCCGTTTCCGGACAAAGTACAGTAAATGTCGCATCTCCAAATCCGAACTCTTCGCCGACTTTTGGATGCTCTACCGGAACATTTTCTTTCTCAATATCATCCATAACTTCTTCATAAGTCATTGTATCATTCGCCACATCCGGCATAATAACCTGTTCTACCTCAATCTTCTCCAAAACATCATCGCCGCCACCTATATGATCGGCATCCGGGTGTGTCAGGATCAGATAGTCAAGCTTGTCTATGCCCTGTTGATTCAGATAATCCACCACATCTTTTCCTTCATGGTTATTCCCAGCATCGATCATTGCATTATGACCTTCTGTCTGAATAATTGTACAGTCACCCTGTCCTACATTGAGATAGGTCACTTTCATCTGACCGGTCGCAACCGTATCTGCAATGTTTTGTGCTGGCTCACCAGACATTCGTTCCATCAAATTCCCACGCTCCGCAAATCCGCCGATCAATGCAAGAATCAGCATGATTGCCGCAGGAATTCCTTTTAGATTCTTATTCTTTTTTCTTCTAGCCATACTTACTTTCGCTCCCCTTATGTAATTTTCGCTCCCCTTTCATTCAGGCCTTGAAATCCATTTTTCGCTTCAAATTATTGTTCTTTTTCTCCTGACGCCGGATCAGCCATCAGTTTCTTGTAATACGCTTTTGTCTGATACAATGCTCCAACCGGATTGTGTGCAAGCACACGGTCTTTTGTCACCAGCGTTGTCGTCAGTGTGTGTGTATATTTATAAAACAAACTGTCATGTCCGACGCATAATCCAACTACAACATTAAAATCTGTCCCGGCTTTCTCCAAAAGCTTTGCCTGCATAATCGGATTACACAGCGCATTTCCTACTTGCGTTGTATACTCTTTCCTTACTCCTATATCCGTCTTATTAAATGCTCCAGCCTTACAAAGTGCTGCATATGGTTCAAAACCGTTCTTTCTCAAAATCTGAGCAAATATACGGCTTTCTTCAATCAATCCAATACATGTCGCAATTCCAATTTTATGAAAGCCCATCCGCTTTGAAAATTCGATAATTTCCTCCACTCTCGTATAACGGCAATAAAATTCAGCTTCAATCTCTGCTGAAATCACAGAAACTTTATTGTTCTCTTCATCTTCAAGATATAGTTTTTTAATCTCTTCCAGCTCTTTTACATCAAAATTTGTAGTCAGACAGAACTCCGGATATTCCTTATCTCTCTTGGCACAGTTCAATACGCCACAGTTAACACATGATTTTTCAAATTCTCCCATTGTACATTCTCCTTCCACCTATACACCTTTTTTATATTATTTATTTTGGTATAAATATTATCCTACAAGCGTTGAGCACAACTCACGCCAACTTTCATCACCCCTGCCAGCAGCATCACCCACACAGGATTCATTTTCACTTTCTGTATCAGAAAAATACAGATTACAAATATTGTAACCAGACCCCAATTAGTTCCTGCAAAAGTAATCATATCATTTCCCCAAAATGCCGTAATGAGAATTGATATTCCTGCCGATGCTATCAATGCAACAACCGCTGGGCGCAAAGAGCCTAACACCCCCTGAAATAACTCCATATTCCGCCATTTTAGATAAATCTTTGCAATTACCGTTACAATAATACAAGACGGCAATATGTACCCGGCTGTTGCACAGAGCGCTCCTGGTATACCTGCAATCTTTTCACCTACAAATGTTGCTGAATTCACGGCTATTGGTCCCGGTGTCATCTGAGATATGGTAATCAGATCTGTAAATTCTGACATACTAAGCCAGCTATGCGTTTTTACGACCTGCCCCTGAATCAGAGGAAGCGCTGCATATCCACCTCCGAAACTGAACATGCCAACTTGAAGGAAACTTAAGAACAACTGCAGATAAATCATGCTTCTTTCCTCCTTTTTAAAAGAGTCCGTACCACACCAAATATAATACATGTCAGAATAATATATATTACGTTTACATTCATAAAACATGCCGCAACAAATGCTCCAGCCATTATCAGAAGTGACATTTTGTCACCGTCTTTTGCAATACCATTTCCCATTTCGTAAGTCACACAGGCAATGACTGCAGCCACACCTGCCTGCATGCCTTCCAGCATCTGACTGATCAACCAGTTATCACGAAATGCCTGATAACACATTGCAAGAATTGTGATAATCACGAATGGCGGAATAATTGCTCCTATAACCGCTACAAATGCTCCTATAATCCCCGCCAGTTTATATCCCACCACAATCGCTCCATTAACTGCGATTGCTCCCGGTGCCGATTGTGCAATTGCCACAAGATCTAACATCTCATCATTTTCAATCCAGTGATATTCGTCCACAAATTTTTTCTTTAACAGGGAAACAATCACATATCCTCCACCGAAAGTAAATGCACTCAGATATAAAGTTGAAATAAATAAATGGAATAACACCTTTTTCTTATCTTCCACTATTTTCCCTTCCATAAATCAGTTATCCGACTGTTATAATATTCTTACAGACTCCAGTCTTCGAATCTCATTATCCGTCAGTTCCCATTGAAGATTTCTGCAGTTTTCTTCTACTCTGGCACGGCTCTGCGCCCCAATGATGCAACTGGATACAAATCTCTTCTGAATCACCCATTTCTCTGCGATCTGAGCCAAGGAAACATTTCTCTCTTCTGCAATCTGATCCATGATTGTTAACAGTTCCATTGCTTTTGAAAACAATGGTTCTTTAAAATATGGGTAAAATCGATTTCTGCTGTCAGTCTGCTCAAAGGTTCTAAGTTTTCGGTAATTTCCAGTCAGAATTCCGCCACCTAAAGTTCCATAAGTCATAATTCCAAGTCCTTGTTCATGAGCCCAGCGAATCAACTTCTCGTCTTTTCGGTCTGCCAGTGAATACTGTGGCTGAAAAGCTTCGATTTTGCAATATTTCTGGGCTTCTTCAATCTGTTCTTTTGAAAAATTAGAAACTCCTGCATGCAGAATTTTTCCTTCTTTTTTCAACGTACTCACCGCATCTATTGTCTCTTCCAGTTCAACATCCGGATCTGGCCAGTGTACCAGATAAATATCAATATAGTCTGTCTTTAGATTTTTCAGCGACTCGTCGCACTGCTTTAAAATACTCTCTTTTGAACCACAGCGAAGATATTTTCCATCTACGAACTTATTTCCACATTTTGTAGAAATGACCACCTCTCTGCGCTTTTTGAGCTTACTCAAAGTTTCACCAACATAACATTCTGCTTTTCCTGCATTGTAAGCCGGTGCTGTATCTATAAAATTAATGCCACACTCCAACGCTGCCTTAATTGCGTCCATTCGTGACTCATCCGAATAACTGTCCCAGCCGGCACCTCCGATACCCCATGTTCCAAGACACAGCTTCGAAACCCTCAAGCCTGTTTTTCCAAACTCCTGATACTGCATATCTGTCACATTCCTTTCTGTCTGCTACGTTATCATTCATCATCTGCTTTGTTACGACCTTTTATTATTCTACCAAATTACTTTCCATACGTCAAAACCGTCAGGAAACATATCCCGACGGTCATACTTTTTACTTCGTGTATTTATAAAATCCTTCTCCTGTGCAGACGCCTTTCTTGCCTGCATCGATTTTTTCTTTCAAGCGTTTTGCAATCTTTCCCGGTGTTGTCTCCGGATCTTTTGCAGCCGGATCCATACAAACGATATTGTATGCAGTCTCCAGTCCCACAATATCAAGAATACGGAATGGGCCAAGTGGAGCTCCAGTAGCAAGACTCCATGTCAGATCAATTGTCTCCGGATCAGCCACATCATTTGCATAAAGTGCTTCTCCTGCATTCAAAAACGGAACTAACAGAGAGTTCAGAATATATCCCGGCTGTTCTTTATGTAATTTCAATGGAATCATACCAATCTGTCCGGCAAACTCTACAACCTCATCGTAATATTTTCCTTCTGTACCGGCATGTCCCATAATCTCAGCCGTGTTATTTTTCCAGATTTCATTTGCAAAATGCAGTGCAAGATATTTTTCCGGTCTTCCTGTGTACTGAGCAAATGCACTCGGTACCATAGTTGATGAATTTGTCACAATAACTGTCTTTTCCGGAAGAAGCGGCGCCATCTGCTGATAGAATGCAATCTTTGCTTTCGGATCTTCTGATAAAGATTCAATCACAAGATCTGCATCTGCCATTGCTTTCGCCATATCAAGTTCATATATAAGACTTTCAAATGCCTGGTCAGCCTGCGCTTTTAATTCCTCTACTTTTGTATTAAAGTTCACACTTATAAACGTAAAGAGAAGCCTAGCATACGCTAAGCTCCTCTCATTATTCCATTATTATTTCTTACTTTTCTGGCAGTTTCTTAGAATTTACCAGCCTTTGCTGCTTCCTCTACAGAAACTGCTACTGCAACAGTCATACCAACCATCGGGTTGTTACCTGCTCCGATAAGTCCCATCATCTCTACGTGAGCCGGTACAGAAGATGATCCTGCAAACTGTGCATCTGAGTGCATACGTCCAAGTGTATCTGTCATACCATAAGATGCTGGACCTGCAGCCATGTTATCTGGATGAAGTGTACGTCCTGTACCACCACCAGATGCTACTGAGAAGTATTTTTTACCTTTCTCAACACACTCTTTTTTGTACGTTCCTGCTACTGGATGCTGGAAACGTGTCGGGTTTGTAGAGTTACCTGTGATAGATACATCTACACCCTCTTTCCACATGATTGCAACACCTTCACGTACATCATTTGCTCCATAGCAGTTTACTTTGGAACGAAGTCCGTCAGAATAAGAGATTCTCTGAACCTCTTTCAGCTCTCCTGTATAGTAGTCATATTCTGTCTGAACATATGTAAATCCATTGATACGGGAGATAATCTTAGCTGCGTCTTTTCCAAGTCCGTTCAAGATAACACGAAGTGGTTTTTTACGAACTTTGTTTGCTTTTTCAGCGATACCGATCGCACCCTCTGCTGCTGCAAATGACTCATGTCCTGCAAGGAAACAGAAGCAGTCTGTATCCTCTTCCAGAAGCATCTTTCCAAGGTTACCATGTCCAAGACCAACTTTTCTCTGATCTGCTACAGATCCTGGAATACAGAAAGACTGAAGTCCTTCACCGATTGCTGCTGCTGCTTCTGCTGCTGTCTTACAGCCTTTTTTGATTGCAATTGCAGCACCTACTGTGTAAGCCCAGCATGCGTTCTCAAAACAGATTGGCTGAATGCTCTTAATCTGATTGTATACATCAAGTCCGGCATCCTTTGTAATCTTCTGTGCTTCCTCGATTGAAGCGATTCCATAACCTGCCAGCACTTCATTGATTTTATCAATTCTTCTTTCATATGATTCAAATAAAGCCATTTTAAAAAGTCCTCCTACTCTTTTCTTGGGTCAATAATCTTTGCTGCGTCTTCAACACGACCATACTGTCCTTTTGCCTTTTCCCATGCGTCATTCGGTGTATCGCCTTTTTTGATGAAGTCTGTAAGTTTTCCAAGATTTACGAACTGGTATCCGATGATCTCGCCTGCTTCATCGAGTGCGATACCTGTTACATAACCCTCTGCCATCTCAAGATAACGAGGTCCTTTTGCTAATGTTCCGTACATTGTTCCTACCTGAGAGCGGAGTCCTTTTCCAAGGTCCTCAAGTCCTGCTCCGATAGCAAGTCCGTCTTCAGAAAATGCGCTCTGAGTTCTTCCGTATACAATCTGTAAGAATAACTCACGCATTGCTGTATTGATTGCATCACAGACAAGGTCTGTATTCAATGCCTCTAAAATAGTTTTTCCTGGAAGGATTTCTGAAGCCATAGCAGCTGAATGTGTCATTCCGGAGCAGCCGATTGTCTCAACCAATGCCTCCTGGATAATTCCATCTTTCACATTCAGTGTCAGCTTACAAGCACCCTGCTGAGGAGCACACCAGCCAATGCCGTGTGTAAAACCGGAAATATCTTTGATCTCCTTAGCCTGAACCCATTTTGCCTCTTCCGGAATCGGAGCTGGTCCGTGATTAGCGCCCTGCGCTACCGGACACATCATTTCTACTTCTTGTGAATAAATCATTTTAAAACTCCTTTCAACTATGTGTGTTTTATAAATAGTGTTTGTTATAAGTTTAACACCATATCCTTTTTTATTCTCTCATAAATAACATTTTTCGTCAATTGGCACTACGCTACATTTTTAAATTGTTTGGACCGCTTTTTATAGTCATTCTACTAAAGAATTTCCATTGCCATAGGCACATAACATTTTCCATGTATCATCTGCATCTCATCGATTGGTTTCATGCCCATGTGGATATATTTTTTCACCGCCTCCGGAGCAGCATCAACGGTCATAATAGTCTTATGCAGTTCTTCCTTACAATACCTTTTCGCATAGTCAAAAAGTAACCTTCCAGCACCTTTTCCCTGGCAGGATCTGCGCACATAATAATTACAAATGTGTCCCCGCCTCTGAAGGGATATGGTTCCTTCCAGTTCTTCTTGTTCAAATACACCAAACATCAGAAGTTCGCCGCTATCACAGAGCTGGTCGATATTCTCCTGTTTTAAATATTCGCGGAATGTATCAATCCCTTCCTGTTCATACACCTCGGCCACATCCATGCAAAAAACGCTCCAGATAATATCCAGAGCGTTTTTTCTTTCCTGTTTTTCCAGTTCACGTACAATCATTACATACCTCCCTGTGTCAGCACCTGCACATTCTTTGCAATATAGTCGATCAGTGATACAACTGTCAGGATCAGTGAAAGCCAGATCAGAACTGTGCCAACGATATCGAACACACCTCCAAGATCTGCAATCAATACAATAATCATGAACATCTGGGATACTGTCTTAAATTTGCCCCAGTAACTTGCTGCGATGACAATTCCATTGTCTGCAGCCACAAGGCGGAATCCGCTAATAATAAACTCACGGGCAATGATGATGATGACGAACCATGCCTGTAATTTTCCTAACGGGATCATACAGATCATAGCAGAACACACAAGCAGCTTATCTGCTAAAGGATCCATGAACTTTCCAAAGTTTGTCACAAGATTTCTTGCGCGGGCGATCTTACCATCCAGCATATCTGTCAGACTGGCAACACAGAACAAAACTAACGCGATCCATTTATTTGCCGGTCCTCCCACATCAGTCAACATAAAAAATACAAAAAACGGAACCATGATAACTCGTAATACTGTCAGTTTATTTGGTAAATTCATTATATCAGCTCTCCTATCAAATCATATTCCAGTGCACCTGTCACGCGGACTCTTGCAAAATCTCCACTCATCAATTCTTCGTCTGTATTGATAAAGATCAAGCCATCCACATTCGGTGCATCTTTATAAGTTCTTCCTACATATGCATTTTCATCTGCAACTTTTCCTTCAATCATAACGAGAACTTCACGTCCGACCATATCTTCTGCCAGATCAAATGCGATTTCCTGCTGAAGTTCCATCAATTCTGCCTGGCGGTCTTCCTTGACTTCTTCCGGAATCTGCTCTGTCATAGTTGCAGCTGGTGTATCTTCCTCCGGTGAGTAAGTAAAAACTCCAAGTCTGTCAAATTCCATCTCATCTACGAAATCCTTCAGCTCTTCATGCTGTTCTTGTGTCTCACCCGGAAATCCTGTGATCAATGTGGTACGAAGAGAAATATCCGGGATCTCTTTTCGAAGCTTTTCAATGATCTCTACAAGCTGAGCTTTTGAAGTTCTTCTTCCCATTCTTTTTAGCACTGCGTCACTTGCATGTTGAATCGGAAGATCCAGATAGTGACAGACTTTATTTTCTTCTTTAATCGTCTGAATCAGTTCATCGTAAATCTCCTCCGGATAACAATAAAGAATTCGGATCCACTGGATTCCGGATATTTTACAAAGCTCGCGGAGCAATTTATGCAAAGATTTCTCTCCATATAAATCCTTTCCGTATACGGTCGTTTCCTGTGCAACAAGAATCAATTCTTTTACTCCCTGATCAGCCAGGTCTTTCGCTTCTGCCAGCAGCTTCTCCATCGGAACACTGCGGTAATTACCACGAAGTTTTGGGATGATACAGTAAGTACAATGCTTGTCGCAGCCTTCGGCAATTTTCATGTATGCATAATGCCCGCCTGTTGTTACAAGTCTCTTTTCTTTTACATCTGGAAGTGCATCCACATCTTCCAGAACAACATGTCCATTTCCCGCAAGAGCCTCTTCCACCGCTTCTACGATATGATCATAAGAAGTAGTTCCAAGTACTGCATCAACTTCCGGTATCTCGTCAATAATCTCCTGCTGATAGCGCTGTGCCAGACACCCGGTCACGATCAGAGCTTTCAGCTTCCCTTCTTTTTTGTACTCTGCCATCTCAAGAATGGTCTGAATACTTTCCTCCTTTGCATCATGAATAAAACAGCAGGTATTAACAACAATAATATCTGCGTCTTCTTCTGAATCTACGATCTGATATCCCTTTTTATCCAAAAGCCCAAGCATGACCTCTGAATCCACCAGGTTCTTATCGCAGCCGAGGGATATAAATAAAATATTCATATAGTTCTCCTTGTATGTCTTATTTAAAAAGCAGATACCAGACGGTATCTGCCTCAGGCACACGGCACACCGTGTAGTAATCTCTCTATTCGTTATCTTCAGACTCTTCTACTGCTTCTGCGTCTTCCTCTGAATCCTCTTCCTGAATATTCAAGAAATCTTCCTCTGCATTCTCCTCTGCCTGCTTTGCTTCCAGTTCCGCAAGTTTTGCAGCCTCTTCTTCAGCAAGTATAGTGATCTTTCCCTGATTCATCTCGCTGATCGCGATAGAAAGCGGCTTCTCACCCGGCTTTGTATCTACTAATGGCATAGAACCATCAATAATCTCTCGTGCTCTTTTAGCTGTAGCCATAACGATAGAATAACGGCTGTTAACAACCTTTGTCTCGCCTTCCTCAACGTCTTTATTAACGACCTTCATTAAGTCTGTGTAAGATGGATGTAACATGTACACTATTCTCCTTTCAACTCTCTCTTCATATGCTCTATAAATGTCTGATTACGGAAACATCTCTCATGTTCTCCCTGAATCAGATGATGCATCTCTTCCACGCACACATCTAATTCATCATTCACGACCAGATAATCATACTGATCCATATATTCCGCCTCTTCAATAGCGCGCTTCATACGCCCATCGATGACTTCCTGTGTCTCAGTCCCCCGTCCTTCCAGACGCTTTCTGAGTTCTTCTGCGCTCGGAGGTGTTACGAACAGTAATAATGTATTCGGAAATTTTTCTTTGACTTTCAATGCGCCCTGGATTTCAATCTCCAGGATTACATCTTTCCCTGCACGAAGCTGCTCTTCCACATATGCTTTCGGTGTTCCGTAATAATTTCCCACGTACATAGCATACTCTATCAAATCATCTTTCGCAATCATTTTTTCAAATTCTTCAGTTGTTTTGAAAAAATAAGCCTTTCCTTCTTCTTCTCCCGGTCTTGGGTTTCTTGTTGTTGCAGAGATGGATAATGCATAATTATCATATCTCTCCAGAAGTGCTTTCATAATCGTACCTTTGCCGGCACCGGAAAACCCGGATACTACAATAAGAATTCCCTCTTTATTCATAGCTATACCTCTTATTCAATGTTCTGGATCTGTTCTCTGACCTTCTCAATCTCTGTCTTTAACCCAATTCCTGTATTGGAAACTTCCAAGTCATTTGCCTTTGACAAGATTGTATTTGCTTCACGGTTCATCTCCTGTGCAATAAAATCAAGCTTGCGTCCGATTCCTGCCTCATCTGACTGGAGCGTCTCTTTCATATGTACGACATGACTCTTCAGTCGTACGACCTCTTCATCTGTACAGATCTTATCTGCATAAATCACAACTTCTGCTGCAATACGATTCTCCTCAATCTGCGTATCTTCAAGAAGTTCTTTAACTTTGGCTTCCAGCTTTTCTCTATACTCGGCAACGATCTTCGGAGAACGCTCCTCGATAAATGCTACCATCTCAAGAATTCCATCGAGCTTTGCAAGAATATCTTCTCTAAGATGTTCTCCCTCTGCAGTCCTTGTAGTTACAAATCCGTCAACGGCTCCATCCAGTGCTTTTTTAAGTCCCTTCCAAAGTTCATCGGTATCCTCACTGCCCTCTTCCATTGTAAATATCTCAGGATATCTGGAAAGTGCAGACACACGGACATCATTCTCAATGCCAAACTTTTCTTCCATCTGCTTGAAATATTCAAGATATTCTGCTGCCAGACTTTCATTATACTTTAATGAAACCTGTCCGTCAGATAAATCCTCATAGCTGATAAAGATGTCTACTTTTCCTCTCTGGATTCTTTTCTTGATCTCTGTCCGGATTGCCGTCTCGAAGAAATTCAGTTTCTTCGGCATACGGATACTCATATCCAGATAGCGGTGATTCACGCCTTTCATTTCTACGGTAAACTTGCGGTCTCCCTCTGATATTTCACATCTTCCGAAACCGGTCATACTCTTGATCATGTGTATTACCTCTTCTTTTCAGTAATAAATACGGTTTTAACCGTACGTTTTATTATACTTCATTTGGATTTTTGAGTCAACTATGGTATGATATGAAAAGTAAACATTTATCATACATTTATAACATTATTTTAAAGGAGTGCTTATATTATGGCATTTGACGGAACAACAATCGCAGCAGTCCGAAAAGAACTTTCCGATTCTATCCTTGGCGGACGCATCTACAAAATTGCACAGCCGGAACCGGACGAACTGTTGATCACAATAAAAACACCCGAAGGACAACGCAAACTATATATTTCTGCAAGTGCATCTCTTCCACTGATTTATCTCACTGATGAGAATAAACCGAGTCCTATGACTGCACCTGGTTTTTGTATGCTTCTTCGCAAATATGTTGGGAATGGGCGTATCACAGCTATCTCACAGCCTGGTCTGGAACGTATTTTATTCTTTGATATTGAGCATTTAAATGAACTGGGGGACCTTTGCCGTAAGCGTCTGATCGTAGAAATCATGGGCAAGCACAGCAATATCATCTTCTGCGATGATAAAGATAAGATTCTGGACAGCATTAAGCATGTTTCCGCACAAATGAGTTCTGTCCGGGAAGTCCTTCCTGGAAGAACCTATTTCATCCCGGACACGATGTCTAAACTGGACCCGCTCACAGTTTCTTTTAAAAACTTTGTCCTGGCACTGAGAGAAAAACCTGCTGCCCTTGGAAAAGCAATCTACACAAGCTTTACCGGTATCAGTCCTGTAGTAGCGGAACATATCGTCTCGGAGTCCGGACTAGATACGGATATTCCGGCTTCCGACATTTCCGAAGATATGCTCATTCACCTGTACCGCCAGTTTTCCTACTATATCGAAGACCTGAAGGAAGGAAATTTCCACCCAGTGATTTACTATAGCAACGAAGTGCCAAAAGAATTCACCGCCATTCCATTTTCCCACTATGGAAATTACCGGGCAGAATGCTTCGATTCCATCTCACGGGTGCTTCGCACTTATTATGCGACTCGCAACACCGTAACACGGATACGTCAGAAAAGTGCAGACCTGCGCCATGTTGTGCAGACGAATCTGGAACGTGCAAGGAAAAAATATGACTTACAATCCAAACAACTACAAGGAACTGAAGGCCGTGAAAAATACAAAGTTTACGGAGAACTGATCAACACTTATGGTTACAACCTGGATTCGGAAGCAAAGTCATTGACCTGCCTGAATTACTATACGAACGAAGATATTACGATTCCATTGGATCCACAGAAAACTCCTCAGGAAAATGCACAAAAATATTTTGCAAAATACAATAAGCAGAAGCGTACTTTTGAGGCGCTGTCCGAACTGATCCAGGAGACAGCTGATGAGATCCGCTATCTGGAATCCGTCAGCAACTCTCTGGACATTGCTCTAAGCGAAGCGGATCTGGGACAGATCAAAGAAGAATTGACTGCCAGCGGCTATGTGCGCAGAAAATTCACAAAGAAAAAAGTAAAACTGACTAACAAACCAATGCACTACATCTCCAGTGACGGATATGACATTTACGTTGGTAAAAATAATATCCAGAACGATGAACTGACTTTCTCTTTTGCAAATGGCGGTGACTGGTGGTTTCACGCAAAAGGTGCTCCCGGATCCCACGTCATTGTCAAGACAAATGGCGATGAACTTCCGGACCGTACTTTTGAAGAAGCTGGACGGCTGGCTGCTTATTATTCTAAGAACCGCGGCAGTGATAAAGTCGAGATTGACTACATTGAAAAGAAGCATGTCAAGAAACCAAACGGAGCAAAACCCGGGTTCGTGGTTTATTATACAAACTACTCTCTCGTTATTGACTCTGACATCAGCAACATAAAAGTCGTGCAGGATTAATTCCCGCACGACCTTTTTCGTATTGTACTTACGATTTTCACTTATTCTATCATTTATTACAGAATATCATCAAACAGCTTTTCTTTATAAACGCCCTCTTCAATCAACTTCTTGAAAGATTCTACAACTGAGTCCTTATCTTCTTTGTAAGTAACTCCGAACCATTTATCCTGTGTTTCAAGGACTTTTACAGTCACTTCGCCTTTCTGAAGTAACTCATCAATGTAAATCGGAAGCAGATACTCTCCCTTTAGCACATCCACATCTGGTTTTTCAAAAAATTCCTTGAATCCTTTTTCCAGTGTCTCTACGAACTCCGGTGTCAGTCCCCACATATTCATCGATACATGGGAATTCTCATCAATTGGCTCCTGTCCGTCTTCTTTCTGGACTGCTGCCTTATCTCCCACTTTTACAATGTTCTTTGTCTCATCAATTCCGGTCAGGTATCCATTCTCATTGACCTGGCATACACCTCTTGTAACGCCGCCGTTTTCACTGAGTGTATTCTTCAGAATAAACCCTGCCGCACAAAAATCTGTCGGTTTCTCCGGTGTGTACTCCTCCAGAAAATCATGCAGTTTAAAAAATGATTCTTTTCCATAATAGTCATCTGCATTAATTACCGCAAATGGCTCTTTTATAAGACCCTTACATGCCAGAACTGCCTGGCCTGTTCCCCATGGCTTTGTACGGTCTTTTGGTAATTTTACTCCTTCCGGAAGATCGTCCATTGCTTGAAATGCATAGTCAATCTCTACGTTTAATTGTTTACAGATAGCTTCGATTCTCTCTCCGATAACCTCCCGGAAGGCTTCCTCTATGTCCTTGCGGATAATAAATATAATCTTGTTAAATCCAGCTTCGATTGCATCATGAATGGAATAGTCCATAATGATCTCTCCATGCATTCCAACCGGCTCTAACTGCTTAATTCCTCCACCAAATCTGGAACCGATCCCGGCAGCCATAATAACTAATGATGTTTTCATCCTTTTCCCTCCATATCATTATTATGATTTTATCTTTTCTAGTCATATCAGCGAATCTGTCTTGCTTCCAAATAATATCTTTTCTCCGTCGCATGTCCCATGGAAAATGTCTTTCTTGGAAGTGTTCCACTTTCAGTCACGTAAGGAAACAACTCTCTTTTCTCCATTGCAGGCAATAAAAAGCCAACCGCATTTTCCTTCTCTGCCAGGTTCTTTAATGCCTCTTCTCCATGTATATAATCCATCTGTCCTCTATGGTTTTTCAGATATTCGTCTAAAAAATTCTGTAAAATTGCGACTGCAAGCCTACTTTTATTCGGATTTAAATAAAGAACACCTTGGCGCTCTTTCGTATACCATTGTACTGGATATCCATTCGGGGCGCAACATGTTTTTTGAAGCTCATCCAATAATGCTTCTTCATCTGTCTCTGTAACAATTCGATGAATCGGAGAAAATTCCAACGCTTTGTCGTGAATATTTTCCAGCTCCACCATCGCATATCTTGCCGGAGCATTTGCATTTTCTGTATCGGAATGTGTTTTTTTATAATTTTCATAACATACTTTTGCTGTAGCCAGTGAATGATTCCCGTCGCCAACCGCATAGGGCATCTCTGCACTTATATTCTCATAAGATGTAATCTTCTTTTCAAAATCTTTTGCGAGTTTTCCAGACACCAGCCAACCACTGATATGTCCGCCTTCTTTCATAAGATTAAAATTATAAATCTTACGCATTTCTTCCTTTTTCCCGCTCAGCCATTCCATCAACCCATCACTTCTGTCATCACACAAAAGTAATACATGTGGCAATTCGACAGGCGCATCCTCACGGATTCTGACTCTTGGCGGAATTCTACAGGTCACTGTCTTTTCCGTCGCACGGATTCTGGAAGAACTATTTTCCGAATAATCATATGCTTCCAGATCAATCATCCCGACCAGCCCTCTTCGAATACTGCCATTTTTAAGGGTCCTCTCTACATAAACATAGGATTTTTCATATTTCTGAAAAATTCCCTGTTCAAGATATGATTGCATATTCCAATTGATTGTCTTTATCTTTTCATTCTCGTCCACATCTTCCAATTCTGCTTCCGGAAAGATCAAATGAAAGGAAGATGGAGCATCCCCTACCGTCTCCTTTACATCTTTCCAGTATTCTGGCTGCGAAGAGAACTGGTCGCATGCAATCACCGACCACTTCTCCATGCTTTCTACATCCGGGATCAGAATATCTGCCGGCAAAAATACATTCATGATTACGCCTCTTTTCCTGCCAGATAATCAATAAACTGCTGTGCAGTTCTTCCTGACATTCCTCCGTGACTTAACTCCCATTTATTTGCCTCTGCCAGGAGTTCCTCCTCCGTTAGATTAAGATTATTTCTCTTGGCAAGCTGACACACGATTTCCTGGAACTCTCGTTTCTGTGGTCTTCCAAAGTAGATCGTCACACCAAATCTTGCTACCAGTGACAGCTTTTCCTGTACGGTATCATTTGTATGTAATTCTTCATCTCTATCTTCTTTATCCTTAAATGTCTCACGGATCAGATGTCTTCGGTTAGATGTTGCATAAATAAGCACATTATCTGGTTTTTTCTCAAGTCCTCCCTCGATGACCGCTTTCAGATATTTATATTCAATCTCAAATTCCTCGAATGACAGATCATCCATGTATATGATGAACTTGTAATTACGGTTCTTGATCTGCGCAATTACATCATTGAGATCCTGGAATTGATGCTTATAGACTTCGATCATACGAAGGCCCTGATCATAATACTGATTCAGGATTGCCTTGATAGAAGAAGATTTTCCGGTTCCGGCATCTCCAAATAACAGACAGTTATTGGATTTTCTTCCCATAACAAATGCTTCTGTATTGTCGATCAGTTTTTTCTTTGCCATCTCGTATCCCACCAGATCACCCAGGTGCACATGAGCAATCTTTGTGATCGGCACGATTCTTGCCCCTTCTTCGGTATGCTCAATACGAAATGCTTTGTGAAGCCCCAGTTTGCCAACGCCAAATTCCTTGTAGAACTGTGTTACTTTCTCTTTAAATTCTTCTGCACATTTCGTTCCATCAAGTGCCTTTGCAAGGTCACAGATACGGTCACGGATTCTCTCATTGAAGACCTGTCCATGTCCATTGACCCCCTTGTAATCCCGGATCATGGCAAGTCCGTCTTCTCCAAGTACCTCTCCAAGATTCTGGAAATCATAGTCAAACAGTTCTTTAAAAATCTTAAAATCATGCAGTGCTGCAATATTAATACTTCCTTCGACCGGTCCGACAATCTCACAGGAAGTGCTGTATGCATTCTCATGACTGACCATAAGGTAAGTCAGATAAGTATGCCACAGATTTCCTTCAAATCCGTGACTGACTGATAACTCTGTCAGATCACCAATAGTAGAATACAGAAGACTCTTCATATCGTCCTCATTGTAATATTCATTATTATAGTTCTCCATAAGAAATGTCATGTCCTGGAGAAGTTCCCCGTCTTCCATATCTTTATATAAAATCAATTCATTCGTTCTCATTTCCTCGATGTCTCCTTTTTTATGTCATTTTATGTTTTTCTATTATACAAATCCTCTAACGGATTACTCTATGTTCGGCACTCCCACACTGGTATTAGTAATTTCCAAGTATCTTCAGGCTTCTGCTCTCTTCCCGCAAGCCCCTAAGTGCATTCTTCACACCTGGTTCTTCCAGATTGCCTTCAAAATCTACAAAGAAACGGTACTCCCAGCTTCTTCCCTCAATTGGTCTGGACTCGATTTTTGACATATTCAAATCATTATAAATAAAATGTGACAGTAAATGATACAGCGATCCACTCTCATGTGGAACCTCAAAGCAAATACTAATCTTCTTTGCCCCTTTCAAGAACACCTTCTGGTTCGTCACAATAATAAATCTTGTACAGTTTCCGGATTCATCATTAATGTTGTCGTCTAACACTTCCAGTCCGTAGACTTTTGCCGCATAGGCACTGCAGACTGCTGCCTGAGTCCGGTCCTGGTCATCCAGGATTTTCTTTGCTGCAATAGCTGTATTTGCCACGCTGATCTGCTGCCAGTCACTGTGTTCTTCCAAAAACCTGGTCGTCTGCATCAGCGCTTCCGCTTTAGAATACACACGCTTCAATTCAGAAAGCTGTGTCCCTGGAAGTCCTGCCAGTGTATGCGTGATTGGAATTATGACTTCTCCTACAATATAATTTTCAAATTCTACCAGAAGGTCATAGACTTCATTTACCGCACCTGCTGTAGAATTTTCGATTGGAAGCACTGCATAATCTGCGGCGCCCTCCTCGATTGCTTCCATTGCATCCCGGAATGTACGGACGGAATAACTGTTGCAGTCCTCTCCGAAATAGGTCTTCATAGCTGCCTGTCCATAAGCACCTTCCATGCCCTGAAATACGACTCTCGCTTTCTCCACGCCAAGTGAATCAATCTCTATAAAAGGAAGTCTTCCAAGAGCTTCTGCCTTCACAAGCTGCTGATACTGTAACTTGCGGCTCATGGACATAAGCTGCTGATACAATTCCTGAATTCCTTTTTTATCAAAATCAGAAGAAACTTTTGATGCCACATTCTGAAGCTTTTCTTTCTCCCTTACACGGTCAAATACCTTTCTTCCTGCTTCGACCTTATATTCTCCAACCTGTTCACATATTTTCATTCGCTCTTCATATAACTTCACGATCTGATCATCTACGACATCTAACTGTCCTCTTAATTCTTCTAATGTAGCCATCCATCTTGTCTCCTTTACAAATACCATAGTCAGTATCACTTGCATCCTTCGCCTCTCTATACTGACACTATTGCATTATAATACATTTCATATCTAAAATCCACCTTACATTCTTATCCTGATGACAGATTCAAAAAAATTATTTTTTACATTCAAAAAAAATAATTTTTACATTGAAAATCTGACAGGTTTGTTATATTATGTACAGAGACTTTTAAGTAAACGTCGCGAAGGAGGATTTTATGAGACACTTGATGAGTCCACTTGATTTCACAGTGGAAGAATTAGACAATCTTATGGATTTAGCCCAGGACATCGAAAAGAACCCTAAGAAATATGCTCATGCATGTGATGGAAAGAAATTAGCAACTTTATTTTTTGAACCAAGTACACGTACTAGACTCAGTCATGAAGCAGCAATGCTTAATCTCGGAGGTAGTGTTCTTGGTTTTTCTTCTGCCGATTCCAGTTCTGCAACAAAAGGGGAAACTGTTGCAGATACGATTCGTATGATTTCCTGTTATGCGGATATCTGTGCAATGAGACATCCGAAAGAAGGAGCTGCGCTGGTAGCCAGCGAGCATTCCAGAATCCCTGTCATCAATGCAGGAGACGGCGGACATCAGCATCCGACACAGACCCTGACCGATCTGCTTACGATCCGTTCTTTAAAAGGTCATCTTGATAATATCACGATCGGTCTTTGCGGAGATTTAAAATTTGGCCGTACCGTTCACTCTCTGATTCACGCTCTGGTGCGTTACAAAAATGTAAAATTCATTCTAATCTCACCAGAAGAACTTCGTGTTCCAAGTTATATCCGCAATGATGTTCTCGACAAAGAACATGCACAGTACGAAGAGGTCGTTCGTCTGGAAGATGCGCTTCCAAAGCTCGATATTCTCTACATGACCCGTGTACAGAAAGAACGTTTCTTCAATGAAGAAGACTATATCCGTATGAAAGATTTTTATGTACTGGATGCTCAGAAGATGGAGCTTGCGCCAAAGGATATGTATGTACTTCACCCACTTCCTAGAGTAAATGAAATTGCTGTTGAAGTTGATGATGACCCAAGAGCTGCTTATTTCGCTCAGGCTCAGTACGGAGTATACATTCGAATGGCTCTGATTCTGACATTACTGGAAATCGAAGTCTAAGGAGGAATATACTATGGTTAAGAATACACTGAATGTAGGTCAGATCTCAGAAGGATTTGTACTGGATCACATCCAGGCAGGAAGAAGTATGGATATTTACAAATATCTTCACTTAGATCAACTGGACTGCTGTGTTGCAATTATCAAAAATGCAAAAAGTAACTGTATGGGCAAAAAGGATATCATGAAAATCGAATGTCCGATCGATTTTATGGATCTTGACATCCTTGGTTTCATTGATCACAACATTACTGTCAACATTATCCAGAATGAGAAGGTTGTTGCAAAAAAATGTCTTCACCTTCCTCGCGAAATCCGCAATGTGATTCGCTGTAAAAATCCTCGTTGTATCACTTCTATTGAGCAGGGACTGGATCATGTCTTCGTACTGACCGATCCGGACGAAGAAGTATACCGCTGCAAATACTGCGAAGAAAAATATCAGGGAAGACTTGGTAAACGCAAATAAAACTTCCTGTTTTAACTATGCAGACAGTTATCTTTTATTTATGAATTGATGATAAACATTGAATTAAATGTATAAAAAAAGATTTTCAGTTTCAATTTTCGAAGCTGAAAATCTTTTTTATTACCATATTGGAATAAAACAAAAGCAAGCAAGACGATAAGCCGGGTTATGTCGTTGAGTGATCATCTATCTAGACCTGATGTTGCCATCAGGTTCCAGCGACCTACCTGAGACTTGACGGGCCGCCAAATTGTCTCTGCACGGTCTTGCTTCGAGTGGGGTTTACATGTGCCCCGGTCGTTACCGGCCGGGCGGTAGTCTCTTACACTGCCCTTCCACCCTTACCTGTCCATTCTCATAAGAGTCTGTCAGGCGGTACATTTCTGTTGCACTGGCCTTGGAGTCGCCTCCACCGGACGTTATCCGGCACCCTGCCCTGCGAAGCCCGGACTTTCCTCACCTGCTGCCTTTCGGCAATTACAGCCGCGATCACCTGTCTTACTTGCAAGTATTTATTATATCATATTTTTTCTAAAAAGAAAGAACTTTTTTTACCTCATTGCATCTGCCGCAGAAGTTGCGAGTTCATCGCATCGCTCATTCTGAGGATGTCCATCATGTCCTTTCACCCAGATAAATGTCACATTGTGTGGCTCTTTCGCTTCCAGAAGCCGTTTCCAGAGATCCACATTTTTTACAGGCTCATTCTTTCCACGTTTCCAGCCTTTCTTCAGCCACCCTCCGATCCAGTTCTGATTGAATGCATCTACCACATACTTTGAATCAGAATACAACTTCACATCACACGGACGGTTCAATGCTTCCAGTCCAGCTATGACTGCCATCAACTCCATGCGGTTATTCGTTGTCTTCTCATATCCCTTTGACAATTCCTTTATATGAAGTTCGCCTTTTGAATCTACGTACTCTAAAATGGTTCCGTATCCTCCCGGTCCATCCGGGTTTCCTCTGGCTGCTCCATCGGTGTATATACTGACCAGCATCTATCTTTCCTCCTCGAAATAAAAGCTCTGCCCCGGTTCTTTCACCTTCATGATCCGCTCTCTATACGGCTCCGACACTGAATTTTTCAAAAACTTATCTAAAATGTCATACCCCCACATATGCATTGGGAATACAATCTTTGTATTCGTATGCTGCATAAAATAATTGATACCAAGTACAGACTCTTCTCCCTGTCTGGAATCAAGCGGGAAAAATGCATAATCAATTTCTTCACCCTCGATTTTTGCAATCTCTTTCTGATATGCCTGTCTCATCGGTTCATTCCAGGTCTCATCATCCTCTTCTTCCCAGTACCACCAGTTCAGATCTCCTGCATGAAAAAATGTTTTCTCTTTCACCCTTACAAGAAATGCCACACCTTCATCGGTGGATTTCAGTGTATGAATCCTTAAATCCCAAATATTAAAATCTGCATCTGCACCTATATGTTCCGTCTGAGCTTTTGGTCCTGCCGCCTCAATGTCATCAGATAAAATATAGTGGATATTCTCATATTCTTCTGCCCACGTAAATATTTTCTTTTTAAAATGATCGTAGTGCACATGACTTGCAAATACACAGATTTTTTTATCTTTATCAAACTGTGGCAGATTTCCTTTATAATAATCAAAAATCAATACATAATCGTCACACTCAACAGCAAATCCGCTATGTTCCAGGTAAGTAATTTTAATCATTATTTTATTCCCTGTGCCACTTCAACTGCATGCATGACCTCTGGCAAGATGTATCCAAGACATTCCTTTACAGCTCCTGCTTTTCCAGGAAGATTTACAATCACAACCTTTCCACGGATTCCTGCCGCTGCACGGTTCAACATAGCTCTTTTTGTCAGTGTAAGCATGTGTGCACGCATACCTTCCGGGATTCCAAGAAGTGGTCTGTCTACAACTTCCATAGTTGCCTCCGGTGTGCAGTCTTCCGGTCCGCAGCCTGCTCCGCCTGTTGTCAGGATCAGGTCTGCAAGATTTCCGTCTGCCATTCTCTGGAAAACAGTAGATAATACAGTTTTGTCTGTCGGGAGAGCCTTCATGAACACAACGTCAAGCCCTGCTTCCTCCACCATCTTGCGGATTACTTTTCCACTTGCATCCTCCTGCTCTCCTTTATAAACTGCTGTACTTGCAGTAATAATCGCTACTTTCATCAAATTGTACCTCCATACATTTTTTCTATCTCATTCAAAATCTTATCTTTTTTTCTTAAGTTCCTTTTTGACATTCATAAAATAGTATAGCACAAATTATGCAGGGGGTAAATCATTTTTATATGATGATGCACACCAGTCCTCCATTACTGTCATTGACAATCTTCTGCATTGTATCCTGAAGCTTTGTCTGGCTTTCATCCCCGATCATGGCAATTTTACTCCGGATACCATCCATCACTAATTCTTCCACAGATTTTCCGAAAATGTTCGTCTCCCAGATTCCATGTTCGGTTTCTGCTTCCTGCTTAATGAATGTAAGAAGATCTTTCGCCTGATCTTCTGTTCCGACAATCGGTGCAATCTCTGTCTCAATATTCGCCCGGATCAGATGGATAGACGGGGCCTTTGAATGTATCTTCACGCCATATTTATTTCCCTGTTTGATAAGCTCCGGCTCCAAAAGTGTAATTTCATCTCTTACCGGACTGACCACCCCATATCCTTTCATTCGAACAGTTGTAAATGCGTCCCGGACTCCTTCATATTCTTCCTTTAATTTCGCAAGTTCCTGAATTGTTGCAACCAGCTCATATTGTCCTGCAATCTTCGTTCCCGTCATCTCGCTTAACATTTCGTAATAATATCTTTCTGGTATAGAAATGCTGATATTCACACAGCCCTGACCCATTCCAATCTGATCCACTTTGCAGGAATCTATGTACTCACTCTCAGAAACATCTATACTTCCAAGAGCATCCCGGATTTTGGTAAGTCGTTCCAGAATCACTCTCACATGTTCAATCAGATCTTGTTTGATCTTGTGGTCTCTTGGAAGCATCTCCACCCATTTCGGAACAAAAAACTGAATTTCAGATATCGGAAACTCAAAAAGGACTTCCGATAAAATCTGGCAGATATCCTCTCTGGTAAGTTTTTCACAGTTGACCGGCAGCGCCCGTACTCCATATTCCTGTTCCAGATTCTTCGCGGTATTCTGCGCCCGTTCTCCCTGCGGCTCTTTTGAATTCACAAGTACAATGAACGGCTTTCCGATTCCATTTAATTCCTGTATCGTCATACGCTCCGCATCTTTGTAATTTTCTCTTGGAATGTCTGTGATGGTACCGTCTGTCGTAATCACAATTCCAATGGTTGAATGATCATGAATTACTTTTCTAGTTCCAATCCCGGCAGCCTTTGCAAATGGAATCTCATAAGCAAACCACGGTGTTTTCACCTGTCTCTGGGAATCCCCGTCCATATAACCGGCAGCACCTTCTACCATATAACCGACGCAGTCAATCAGACGCACCTTCACATCCACGTCATCAGCAAGCCGGATTTTTGCTGCTTCCTTCGGCACGAACTTTGGTTCCGTTGTCATAATCGTGCGTCCCGAAGCAGATTGCGGCAGTTCATCCTGCGTACGCATTCTGGCATGTTCATCTTCCATTTCCGGAAGCACCAGCACATCCATGAATCTTTTAATAAATGTAGACTTTCCCGTCCGGACCGGTCCCACAACACCAATGTAGATTTCTCCATTCGTCCTCGTTTCGATATCTTTGTATACCTGAAATCTATCCATCAAAATACCCCCATGCATGAACTTGTTTTACTGTTAACAGATTATGCAGGAAACATTCCGAGTATGTATAGAATTCTGCTTACTATGTATGAATTTTCTGCTTATGGATTTACGGATCGTAGTGTTTTTTGCTCCATTGCAAGGAACATTCCGATGAGCCTTTTTAAGCAGGAAGGCATGAAACTTACTCTTAAAAATACAGAACACCTGATATATCAAATAACACGTGCGCCTTATGTACGATGGAAATGAGACTCTGTCAATCTTAACTGCCCTTGCAGATAAGATTGACTGCCTTAGAGGCTCATTGGAATGTTTCGTACATGAAGCAAGTGTATTCGATATACCAGGTGTTCGTCCTATTTTATGTTCTTGTTGTTCGTCCTGTTTTAATATCTTTTACAATTATTTCTCCCACGGAAGTGCTGTATGCTCCGCCTTATTATCTCTGAGCATGAGTTCATTAACTGCTTCTTTCGGGTCTTTTCCATCAAACAATACTTCGCTGACTTTATTGATGATCGGAAGTGATACTCCATATTTTTCGCCAAGTTTTACTGCTGCTTTTGCGGAATACACTCCTTCTACTACCATCTGAACCTCATCCATTGCTTCCTGCATGGATTTGCCCTGCCCCATGAGATAACCTGCTTTGCGGTTACGACTGTGGACACTGGCACACGTTACAATCAGATCACCGATTCCTGTAAGTCCGGAAAATGTCTCAACTGCGCCGCCCATTTTCACACCTAGTCTTGCAATCTCTGCAATTCCTCTTGTGATGAGTGCAGCCTTTGTATTATCTCCATATCCCATTCCGTCAGCAATACCTGCTGCCAGAGCGATGACATTTTTCAAAGAGCCGCCAAGTTCCATGCCAAGCATATCCGGGCTTGTATATACACGGAACACTTCACTTGCGAACATCTGCTGCAGATACTCGGCTGTCTTTTCCGTCTTTGCTCCCACAACAACAGTAGTCGGAAGTCCTCTTCCTACTTCCTCAGCGTGGCTTGGTCCGGACAGGACTGCTACATCAGCCTGTGGGATTTCATCCTCGATCTGCTGAGAAAGTGTCATCAGAGTTGCCTCTTCGATTCCTTTCGCAACATCAACAATGATCTGACCTTCCGCTACATATGGGCACATATTTTTCGCTGTTCCTCTTGTAAATGTAGATGGCACTGCCAGTACAAGGAAATCTTTTCCTTCTACAGCTTTCTTAAGATCTGTTGTAAATTTCATTGTATCCGGAAGCTTCACGCCCGGAAGCTTTGATTTGTGCTCACGCTCTTTATCCAGCATCCGGATCTCATCTTCCAGAATTGACCACATAGTCACATCGTGACCGTTTTTACTCAGAAGAAGCGCCAGTGCAGTCCCCCAGCTTCCTGCCCCTATCACACTTACCTTTGCCATAATCTTCCTCCTTATTATTTCTTTCCGATACTGATCTTATTCTCCGTACCGTTCATGAGTCTTACAATATTTGCCTTATGTTTATAAAATGCGGATAACATCAGAAATGCCGCAATTCCATACATTTCATAAAGATACGGCGGTTTTACACCAAATCCGCCCATCTGGCCATACACAACCACTTCGATCAGATAAATGATCACAACTGCCAGGGAGCCAAGAGACACATAACGTGTCACTGCCACGATTCCGAGAAATGCAAATAAACAGATCAAAACCATCCATACATTTGTCGTACTTAAGATCAGTCCGGCTGTCGCTGCGATTCCTTTTCCACCTTTAAAGTTCAGATAAAATGGATAGTTGTGCCCAAGTACCGCACCCATCCCTGCATACATGGCAAGGAGTGGGAAAATGTCTGCGTAAGTCTTTCCGTAAATCAGGTAAACCGTCACAACTGCAAAGACACATTTAAAGCAGTCTCCAAGAAGTGTGACAAGTCCCGCTTTGATTCCCATCGTGCGAAGAGCGTTAGTGCTTCCTGCATTGCCGCTTCCCTCTTTTCGGATATCAACTCCTCTCATCTTACCATAGATGTATCCTGTCTGGATCAGTCCAAATGCATACCCGATCAGTAGACATATAAAACGTTCCATTTTCTAATTATCCCTTTCTTTTCTTTCTCTCACAAAGAATTTTAGTGATGTTCCCTTGAAGCCAAAGGACTCTCTGATCTTATTCTCCAGATATCTCTGATAGGAGAAATGCATCAGTTCTTTATCATTGACAAAAATTACAAATGAAGGCGGCTTTACCGCTACCTGCGTCATGTAATAGATCTTCAGACGCTTTCCTTTATCTGACGGCGGCTGCTGCATTGCTGTTGCTTCCATCAGAATCTCATTAAGTACCCCTGTTGCAACACGCAGTGTCTGATTCTCAATAACCATATCAATCATATCGAACATTTTTGGAAGACGCTGACCTGTCACTGCAGACACGTACATAATCTCTGCGTATGGCATAAATGAAAGGACACGGCGCACTTCATTCTCGTACTCACGCATGGTCTTATCATTTTTCTCAATAGCATCCCACTTATTTACCACGATGATAACACCTTTTCCACGCTCATGAGCAATTCCTGCCACCTTGGCATCCTGTTCTGTCACACCCTGAGTCGCATCAATTACGACAAGGACCACATCTGCACGCTCCACCGCTGTTACGGTACGGATAATACTGTATCGCTCCAGTTCCTCTTTAATCTTATTCTTTCTGCGAAGCCCTGCTGTATCAATAAAGACATATTCTTTTCCATTGTGCACGATCTCCGTATCAATGGCATCCCTTGTTGTTCCTGCAATGTCACTGACGATCACACGCTGCTCTCCAAGAAGCTTGTTAATAATAGAAGACTTACCTACGTTCGGTTTTCCTACGATTGCCACACGCGGACGAGAGTCCTCTTCCTCTTCTCCTGCATGCTCCGGGAAATGTTCGATCACCTTATCAAGCATATCTCCAAGTCCGAGTCTTGATGATGCAGAGATTGGCACCGGATCACCGATTCCAAGATTATAGAACTCATAAGTATCTGCCATATATTTATCAAAATTATCTACTTTGTTTACAACAAGAATGACCGGCTTTCCGCTTCTTCTTAACATATCTGCAACTTTAGAATCGGAATCCACAAGCCCCTGCTTTACATCTGTAATAAAAATAATAACATCTGATGTATCAATAGCAATCTGAGCCTGTTCACGCATCTGCGACAGAATAATGTCCTTGCTCTCCGGTTCAATACCACCGGTGTCAATCAATGTAAAATCTTTATCAAGCCAGCTGACATCTGCGTAGATTCGATCACGGGTAACTCCCGGTGTGTCTTTTACAATTGAAATCTTCTCTCCTGCCAGCGCATTAAAAAGTGTGGACTTACCCACATTCGGTCTACCCACAATCGCTACTACTGGTTTACTCATATATTTATCTCCATTTCTGTAAATATTCGATTTTTCATCTTATCCACTTGATTTTACAATATCTGCTTCAACTTGTAAAGTTTATAAAATAGAAAACATACCATTGACCTTACATAGGTAAAAATGATATAACTGTAATGTGAGTTATGTTAGAACAAAATATCATTAAAAAAAATGAAATATTTATATGTAACAGGAGAGCGTTATGAACAACATTACGATTAACAGTAACAGTAATGATATCAAGGAGATGGAAAAGCTTTTCCCAAGAGCCCCTCTGAAGATCATTGCTATGGAAGGCTGCAAAGAACTGGGACAGAAAGTGAATGACTATATTGTCAACTTCAGACAGTCCTCTTACCGTGAAGAATTAAAATCACCAATGTATGCAACTTATCTTCAGGACAATTATCTGGTAGATGCACATTGCCCACGTTTTGGAAGCGGTGAAGCAAAAGGTGTCCTGAACGAATCTGTCCGTGGAAAAGACCTGTTTATTATGACAGATGTATGTAATTACAGCCTGACATATTCCGTCAACGGATATGTGAACCACATGTCACCGGACGATCACTATCAGGATCTGAAACGTCTGATTTCCGCTGCTAATGGTAAGGAACACCGCCTTAACATTATTATGCCGTTTTTGTATGAGAGCCGTCAGCACAAACGTACAAAACGCGAGTCTCTGGACTGCGCTTTGGCACTTCAGGAACTGATTGACATGGGCGTAGACAATATCTTCACATTTGATGCCCACGATCCGCGTGTACAGAATGCAATCCCGCTTTACGGATTCGACAGTTTCAACCCGCCATATCAGTTCATGAAAGCACTGCTTCGCGCAGAACCAAACCTTTCTGTTGACCCGGATCACCTGATGATCATTAGTCCGGATGAAGGTGCAATGTCCCGTGCCGTATACTTCTCCAACGTTATCGGAGTTGACATGGGTATGTTCTACAAGAGACGTGATTATTCAACAGTCATAAATGGAAAGAACCCAATTGTAGCACATGAGTTCTTAGGTTCTGATATCAAAGGGAAATCTGTCATCATCATCGATGATATGATTTCTTCCGGTGAAAGTATGTTGGACGTAGCTAAACAGATGAAAGACCGTGGTGCAAAACAGGTATTTGTATGTACAACATTTGGTCTTTTCACAGATGGATTTGAGAAATTTGACGAATTCCATGAGAAAGGTTATATTGATCGCGTGATCACTACGAACCTGACTTACCTCCCACCTGCATTCTATGAGAGAGACTACTTCACAGTTGCAGATATGAGTAAATTCATCGCGCTGATCATCGATTCCATGAACCACGATGTATCTATCAGTTCTGTATTAAGTCCGACTGACAGATTACACACTCTTCTTGAAAGACACAGAAAAGATTTAGCAGAGAAAAATTTATAGGATTTTTCTCATAATCAGATATATGTGCATTTTTATAGACCGCCAGTTAATAGCTGGCGGTTCTATTTTTCATGATTGGAAATAAGACTATGAACTTTTGAACATCAAAAAAGGAATAGTTACAAGAATCTCTTCCATCACTATTCCTTTTTATATTCTGATTATGTTTGATCAACCTGCAATTGTACCAATTAACGAATCACACGTACTCTTAACACATCTTTGACTTTTGTAAGATCTTCGATAACACTGTCTGTCACATCAGAATCTATATCAATCATCGTATATGCATACGCACCTTTGCTTTTATTCGTCATATCTGCGATATTCATATTATCATCTGCAAGGATCTTCGTGAATTGTCCGATCATATTCGGTACATTATGGTGAAGTAATGTAATTCTTGTATTTTCACCTTTGACTCCCATGTCGCAGTCCGGATAGTTTACAGAATGCTGGATGTTACCATTTTCCAGATAATTTCTTACTTCTGCAACTGCCATCTTCGCACAGTTATCTTCAGACTCTTCTGTAGAAGCTCCAAGGTGTGGTGTGATAATTGCACCTTTGACTCCTGCCACGATTGGTGTTGGGAAATCTGTCACATAGTTCTTAACATGTCCGGAAACAAGTGCATCTACTACTGCCTCTTCATCAACCAGGACATTTCTTGCATAATTCAGAATGACAACACCATCTTTCATAAGACCAATCGCATTCTTGTCAATCATACCTTTTGTACTATCCATAGCCGGCACATGGATCGTGATATAATCACAATCTTTATAAAGCTCATCAACGGTCTTTGCATGATGAATATTTCTGGACAGTCTCCATGCTGCATCCACAGACAGATATGGATCATATCCGTAAACTTCCATTCCAAGATGTACAGCTGCATTAGCAACAAGAACACCGATGGCTCCAAGTCCAATGACTCCCAGCTTCTTACCTTCGATTTCGCAACCGGCAAACTGTTTCTTTGCCTTTTCGGCATCTTTTAAGATATTGCCGTCTTCTTCATTCTCCTGGACCCAGTTGATTCCTCCTATGATATCACGAGACGCAAGAAGCATACCTGCGATCACAAGCTCTTTTACACCATTTGCATTTGCTCCCGGTGTGTTGAATACAACGATTCCCTGCTCCGCACATGTATCCAGAGGAATGTTATTAACTCCAGCTCCTGCTCTTCCAATAGCCTTTAAGTTTTTGTCAAACTCCATGTCATGCATAACTGCACTTCTTACGAGAAGCGCATCTGCACCTTCTGCAGTATCAATCTTTGTATAATCTTCTGTAAAGTTATTCAATCCAATATCTGCGATTGGATTTAAGCAATGATATTTGTACATATTAAGCGTTCTCCTTTTCAAATTTCTTCATGAATTCGACTAATGCTTCCACGCCTTCGATTGGCATCGCGTTGTAAATACTAGCACGCATACCTCCGACAGTACGGTGCCCTTTTAAATTTACAAATCCGGCTGCATCTGCTTCTTTGACGAATTTAGCCTCCAGATCTTTGTCACCAATTACGAATGGAACATTCATAAGAGAACGGTCTTTTGGTACAACAGTTCCTTTGAACATCTTGCTCTGATCCAGGTAATCATACAGAATCTTTGCTTTTTTCTCATTGTGTTCTTTCATTGCAGCAAGTCCGCCCTGTTTTTTCAACCATTTGAAGACTTTGCCGCAAATATAAATTCCATAACACGGAGGTGTGTTATAAAGAGAACCTTTGTCCGCCTGTGTTTTATATTTTAACATAGTCGGTGTGCCCGGAAGTACGTCATCACGAATCAAATCTTCACGGATAATTGCAATCACAACTCCGGCAGGTCCGATATTTTTCTGTACTCCACCATAGAGAACACCGTATTTTTCTACATCGTGAGGCTCTGACAGGAAACAGGAAGATACATCTGCAACCAGCGTCTTGCCTTTCGTATTCGGAAGTTCTTTGTACTTCGTTCCATAGATTGTATTATTCTCACAGATATATACGTAATCTGCATCGTCATCAATCGGAAGATCGGAACAATCCGGAATATAAGAAAATGTCTTATCTGCGGAAGATGCAATGACATTCACCTTGCCGTATTTTTCTGCCTCTTGTGCTGCTTTTTTCGCCCACTGACCTGTCACAATATAATCTGCGACACCATTTTTCATCAGGTTCATAGGAACTGCAGCGAACTGCTGGGATGCGCCTCCCTGCAAGAACAGTACCTTATAATTGTCCGGAATATTCAGTAAGTCTCTAAGATCTGCTTCTGCCTCATCGATAATATTCTGGAATACCTGAGAGCGGTGACTCATTTCCATCACGGACATTCCTGAACCCTGATAATCCAGCATCTCTGATGCTGCTTCTTTAAGGACCTCCACCGGTAACATTGCCGGACCTGCTGAAAAATTGTACACTCTACTCATAGTATTGCCTCCATTTCCCTTGCTCTTTTTGAGCTGTTAATTTGTTTATTATTTATTCTTCAAATCTGCTTCATCAAACGCTTCACTGATTGCCGCTCCAGGCGCAACCATTGGCCATACCTTATCATCACTGTCAATCTGACAATCGATGACAACCGGTCTTCCAAGATTCATTGCCTTTTCAAAAGCTGATTTAAATTCTTCCTGTGTTGTTGCGCGGATGCCTTCTGCACCCATTGCTTCTGCAAGTTTTACAAAATCTACTGCATCATTCAGTACTGTCGCAGAGTATCTCTGTCCGTAAAACAGATTCTGCCATTGTCGTACCATACCAAGAACGTGGTTGTTGATGACTACCTGAATCACTGGAATATTGTGGCGGACTGCAGTTGCGATCTCATTCATATTCATTCTAAAGCAACCGTCTCCTGCAATATTGACAACCACTTTGTCTTCTCTTCCACTCTTCGCTCCAAGAGCTGCGCCAAGACCATATCCCATGGTTCCAAGTCCTCCTGATGTCAGGAATGTTCTTGGTTTTGTATATTTATAAAACTGTGCTGCCCACATCTGATGCTGTCCGACCTCTGTAGAAATAATAGCCTCGCCCTTTGTCTGGCGATAAATCTCTTCTACTACGAACGGACCACTCAATACATCTTTATGATAAACTAGTGGATATTTTTCTTTGTATTCCTGAATTTTAGTCACCCATTCTGCATGATCCTGCTGTTCCAGGCGCTCATTCAATCTGTCAAGAACGACTTTTATGTCTCCTACAACACCTGCAGAAATCATCACATTTTTGTTCATCTCGGCAACATCTACATCAATCTGGATAATCTTTGCATTCTGTGCAAATTTCTGTGCATTTCCGGTTACACGGTCACTGAATCTTGCTCCGATCACAATCAGAAGATCACACTCACTGACACCGTAATTGGAGGTTTTTGTTCCATGCATTCCAAGCATTCCTGTATATAACGGGTCTGTTCCAGGAAATGCTCCCTTTCCCATAAGAGAATCTGTTACCGGTGCATCCACTTTTTTTGCAAATGTATAAAGTTCTTCGCTGGCTCCGGATAAAATTGCTCCTCCACCAACGAAGATATAAGGCTTCTTTGCCTCCTTTATCATCTCTACTGCTGTATCAAGCTGTGTTTCACAGATATTCTGTGATGGCTCTACAGCTACAGGCTTTTCTTTTACATACTCTGCCTTATTTGCAGTGACATCTTTCGGAATATCAATCAGAACCGGACCCGGACGGCCTTTTTTCGCAATGGCAAATGCCTTACGGATCGTCGCTGCCAGATTATTTACATCCTTTACAATAAAGTTATGCTTTGTAATTGGTAACGTAATTCCTGTAATATCAATCTCCTGGAAACTGTCTTTTCCAAGGAGGGAAACTCCTACATTACATGTGATTGCAACAATCGGAATGGAATCCATATATGCCGTAGCAATCCCTGTTACAAGATTCGTAGCTCCCGGTCCACTCGTTGCAAGACACACACCAACTTTACCCGTTGCTCTCGCATATCCGTCTGCTGCATGCGCTGCTCCCTGTTCGTGGGAAGTCAGGATATGCTTGATTTCATTCTGATGTTTATATAATTCATCGTACACATTTAAAATTGCTCCGCCAGGATACCCAAATACAGTATCCACGCCTTGCTCTTTCAAACATTCGATTACGATTTCTGATCCTGTCAACTGCATACTTTATAACTCCTGTTCTATCATTATTTAGCTTTCGGTACTTCCAGGATTGCTCCCCGGTTTCCGGATGTAACCATAGCTGCATATCTTGCAAGGTATCCAGTTGTAACCTTCGGCTCTCTTGGCTGCCATTTTTCTTTTCTCTTAGCCAGTTCTTCATCAGATACATCTAACTCAAGCTTCATGTTCGGGATATCAATCTTAATGATGTCTCCTTCTTCTACAAGTGCGATTGGTCCGCCAACTGCAGCCTCTGGTGAAACATGTCCAATAGATGCTCCTCTGGAAGCTCCACTGAAACGTCCGTCTGTGATCAGAGCAACGCTGGAACCAAGTCCCATTCCTGCGATTGCAGAAGTCGGGTTCAACATCTCTCTCATACCAGGACCGCCCTTTGGTCCTTCATAACGGATAACAACAACATCACCGTGGTTGATCTTGCCGCCTTTGATTGCTGTGATTGCATCTTCCTCACATTCGAAGACTCTTGCCGGTCCTTCATGTACAAGCATTTCATCTACTACTGCAGAACGCTTTACAACACTTCCGTCCGGTGCAAGATTTCCTTTTAATACTGCAAGTCCGCCTGTCTGGCTGTACGGATTGTCGATTGGACGGATAACCTCTGGATCTTTGTTCTGCACTCCTTCAATGTTCTCGCCTACTGTCTTACCTGTAACTGTCATGCAGTCTGTATGAAGCAGTCCTTTTTTGTTCAGTTCAGCCATAACCGCATAGACACCACCTGCCTCATTGAGATCCTCCATATAAGTCGGACCTGCCGGCGCAAGGTGGCAAAGGTTTGGAGTCTTTTCACTGATTCCATTTGCGAAATCAATCTCAAAATCCATACCAATCTCATGTGCGATTGCCGGAAGGTGAAGCATACTGTTTGTAGAACATCCAAGTGCCATATCAACCGTCAATGCATTCAAGATTGCATCCTCTGTCATAATATCTCTTGGACGGATATTTTTCTCCAATAATTCCATAACCTTCATACCTGCATGTTTTGCAAGACGAATTCTCTCAGAATATACAGCCGGGATTGTTCCGTTTCCACGAAGTCCCATTCCAAGCACTTCAGTCAGACAGTTCATACTGTTGGCTGTATACATACCAGAACAAGATCCGCATGTTGGACATACTTTGTTCTCAAATTCGCACAGATCTTCATCAGAAAGTGTTCCTGCTGCATTCGCTCCAACAGCCTCGAACATGCTGGAAAGACTTCTCTTCTGGCCTTTTACATGTCCTGCCAGCATCGGTCCTCCACTGACAAAGATTGTCGGAATATTAATTCTGGCTGCTGCCATCAGAAGTCCCGGTACGTTCTTATCGCAGTTCGGAACCATAACAAGTGCATCGAACTGATGCGCCATTGCCATAGCCTCTGTAGAGTCTGCAATCAGATCTCTTGTTACAAGAGAATACTTCATTCCAATATGTCCCATCGCAATTCCATCACAGACTGCGATTGCCGGAAATACAACTGGTGTTCCACCAGCCATTGCAACACCCTGTTTTACTGCATTTACGATCTTATCCAAATTCATATGTCCTGGAACGATTTCATTATAAGAACTTACAATACCAACTAATGGTCTGTCCATCTCTTCCTGTGTCATTCCCAGTGCATTAAAAAGGGAACGATGTGGTGCCTGCTGTTTTCCTTTTGTTACTGTATCACTTCTCATGTTTTTGTTCTCCTTTTTGTATTATTCTTTCATACCACACTTTATTCTATATATTTGCTGCGATTTCATCACCCATCCGGGCTGTTCCGATCTGAGTCTTTCCTTCAGACATGATATCAATGGTACGATATCCATCTTTTAATACTTTTGCCACAGATGCCTCAATTGCGTCTGCTTCTTTGTCAAGGTCAAAACTAAATCTTAACATCATTGCTGCAGAAAGAATTGTTGCAATTGGATTTGCAATTCCCTGTCCTGCAATATCCGGTGCAGATCCGCCGCTTGGCTCATAAAGACCAAATTTTGTCTCGTTCAGGCTTGCGCTTGCAAGCATTCCGATGGATCCTGTGATCATACTTGCCTCGTCAGAAAGAATATCTCCGAACATGTTCTCTGTCAGGATAACATCGAACTGTTTCGGGTCTTTTACCAACTGCATTGCACTGTTATCTACAAGCATGTGCTCCAAAGTTACTTCCGGGTAATCCTTTGCAACTTCTTCCACTACTTTTCTCCAGAGTCTGGAAGAATCCAGAACATTTGCTTTATCTACACTTGTAACTTTCTTTCTGCGCTTCATTGCAATGTCAAATGCTCTCTTTGCAATTCTGCGGATTTCATTCTCATTATATGTAAGACTGTCAAATGCAGTCATCACTCCGTCGACTTCTTCTGTCTTTCTCTCTCCAAAGTAAAGTCCACCGGTAAGCTCTCTCATGATCATCAGATCAAATCCGCCTTCTGTGATCTCTTCTTTTAACGGACATGCTCCTTTCAATTCATCGTAAAGAATTGCCGGTCTTAAGTTTGCAAAAAGATTCAACTCTTTACGGATACGGAGAAGTCCTGCCTCCGGTCTTTTAGATGGCTCTAATTTATACCATGGTGATGTACTTGTGTTTCCACCGATAGATCCCATCAGAACTGCATCGCAGGATTTTGCCTCTGCTACTGTCTCATCTGTAAGAGGAACACCATGCACATCGATGGAAGCTCCACCCATCAGTAACTGTCTGTACTCTATATTATGACCGTAACGCTTGGCTACTTTATCTAATACTTTCATCGCCTCTGTTACGATTTCCGGGCCAATTCCGTCCCCTTTGATCACGCCAATTTTTAAATTCATATGTATCTTCCTTCCTAGACTAGTGCTGCAAAAAAATCTATGTTTTTTATATTAGCCTATTTTTTAACAGATTTCAATACTTTAATACGCTAAACCTATCAAAAAACTGCTCCGGCACCTAGAAAATAAGCAAATACTCCATCAAAATCACATATCTAATGCAATTTGTATCATATTATCAAATCCCAGTTGCCGCTCCCTGGCAGATAATTTTTCATCTTTGTATAAATGATCGGAAATTGTAAGCATGCAGAGTGCCTTTTTTCCTGCTCTTGCTGCATTCATATAAAGTGCTGCTGCTTCCATTTCCACTGCAAGTACTCCCATCTTGCGCCAACGGTCATTGACTGTCGGATCATCATTATAAAATACATCGGAAGTAAGTACATTTCCGGCACGGACTGTCAGACCTTTCTCTCTTACCGTGTTTACGGCACTTTCCAGTAATTCATAATCCGCAATCGGTGCAAATGTTCCCGGAAGATTATACTGTGCGGCATAATTCGAATCTGTACAGGCACCTACAGCAATGACCACATCCCGAAGATCCACATCATCCTGAAGGGCTCCTGCCGAGCCGATGCGGATAATTTCTTCCACTTCATATTCATGGTACAGTTCATAAGTATAGATTCCGACCGACGGAACTCCCATACCGCCTCCCATAACAGAAATCTTCTCTCCTTTATAAGTTCCCGTGTATCCGAGCATATTTCTCACAGTATTAAAACATACTGCATCTTCCAAAAAATGTTCCGCAATATATTTTGCACGAAGCGGATCTCCCGGCATCAGAACTCGTTTTGCAATCTCTCCTTTTTCTGCTTCATTGTGTGGTGTTCCCATAGCATTATCTCCTCTCTTTTCTGATCAGTATACGAAGTGCTTCTACTGCTGTACGAATCGATGCCTCTGTATCATGCACGATTGGATTATCCAGTCCTTTCTTTGCCCGCTCCTGGTTCGCCATTGTAAGAAGAACCGTTCCAATCCGTACTTTCCTGTAACTTGCCACAACGAATAGTGCTGCTGATTCCATCTCTGAGGCCAGGCAGCCACACTGAACCCATGCATTCCATTTATTTAACAGTTCATATCCAACAGGCTTCGTCTGTGGTGCATGCTGCCCATAAAAAGAATCTTTACATTCCACCACCCCCACATGATAAGGAATTTTCAGATTTTCTGCTGCTTCTACAAGCGCATTCGTGATATGAAAATCCGATACTGCCGGAAACTCAACTGGCGCATATTCTTTGCTTGTTCCTTCCATGCGGACTGCTCCTGTAGCAATGACAAGATCACCACTTTTTACCTCTAACTGCATACCTCCACTTGTTCCCACCCGGATAAATGTATCGGCTCCTACATTTGCCAGTTCTTCCAGTGCGATTGCCGCAGACGGACCTCCAATCCCGGTCGACGTTACACTGACTTTCTCCCCTTCCAGATAGCCGGTATAAGTTGTAAATTCACGACTGTCTGCTACGGGCAGAGCATCTTCAAAATGTTCTGCAATCTTCTGACAGCGCTTTGGATCTCCGGTCAGGATCACATATCTCCCAACATCCCCTTCTTCCAGTTGTACGTGATACTGTCTGTCTTTGTCTTCTGAATAATTAATCATATGACATACCTCCTTCGCATCATTACACATGAAACTTTTTATACATTTCTTCTTTAAATTCTTTTTTTCTAAATAGAAGTAGTCTTATAAAGAATAAAAAGCTTAAGCCCACACAGATAACTGCAAATGCACGGTACAAGATCACACCTGTCGCCATCAGAATCAGAGGCAATACCATGCTGTAGACCGATGCCATTACATAGTAAATCATATATTCTTTTGGCGGATGTGACTGGATCCTTGCAATCAACTCCATCAATATCTCCACGATCAGGCAGACTAGCGGCAATACCAGATCTACCGACCACCTGTGCCACCCTGTGAAAATATCCCACAAAATACTTCCTATGCTCACAATAAGCAACTGCCACATCGCATTCTTAAGTAAATTATAACGTTTCAGGTATCCGGTTGCAAATGCAAGCCACATACTAAATCCTCCTGCTACCGCAAATATCCACCAGTGTAAATCTGGTGTCAGGATCAGATTTAACATGATACACAGAACAACTGCTGCAATACAGCAGAAATTAAAAATCTGAAATACTTTCTTTCCTTCATAATTGGGTTTAGCCTCTTTCGGGTAATCTGCTTCCACTTTTTTTACGAAGATTCCCTGTTCCTTCAATATGCGATAAAAATTACGCTGAATATTCGTGCTGTCATATCTGGAAGTAAACGCAAATGACAATGTATCTCCAAAAGAGCATACGCAAAGCTCTGTACGCATGGTGCTTGTGTAAACTCCGAAACGTTCAATATATTTTGCATATTCCGGCGGCATCTTCACCACACTCATATTGGACAATACTGCTGTCACTTCCCGCTCTGCAAGCTTCGCTCCCATCTTGATACAACGGTTCTTCAGTTCCAGTGGCGCCCATTTTAAAATTTTATGTTTCTCATAGGCAATCAAATTGTTCATACGTTCCGCAATTTTTTCTTTTGACAGATTTTCTTCAAAATACTGCTTTGTTGCTTCCAGCACATCATCAAAAGAATCTTTGCCTTCCCCGAAACGATATCCCGGTTCAATATAACTAAAAAAATTCAGCATAGAATCAGATGGAAAAATTTTTCTCAAATTCACTGGAACCATTAAAATTACAGGCTTTTTTTCCTGAATCTTACTTTGTTCTTCATGAATCGCACAGATCATCGCTGCCGTCAAAAATACAGACATGGATACGCCATGTTTTCTTGATACTTCCAGAAGTTCTTTTACTGAGGCAGTCGTCTCTCCAATCTGAAGTTCTTCATATTCCTTACTCTCCCGGCGAATCTGATAAGCATGATTCTTTTTCTTTCTCGTGCCACGCTCATCTGGATTGTAGTAACGGCCAAAACCATCCTCCTCCTGATCTTTTACTGTCAGATCTTGCTCCGTAAGGATCACATTTTCCAGACCATCCTTTTCATGCATCAGATAAAGATAGTTCTTCACAAGCTCACGCAAAAATTCAGTTGCTCCCGTCCCGTCTGTCAGTGCATGAAACACTTCAAAATTAATCCGGTTCTTATAATAGGTGACTTCAAATAATAATTCTTTTTTATCTCTTATATAAAGATGGCTGCACGGTTCCTTGTACTCTTCCCTTACGACCGGCCGCAGATCACTTTTCTCGAGATAATGCCAGAAAAGTCCTTTTCGCATGACTGACAGAAAGACCGGATACTTCTGGATTGTCTGATCCAATGCCATCTTAAGAATACTTCCGTCAATCTTTTCTTTTAATACGCAGTAAAAGCGAAATACCCTTGTATCCTTCGGGCTGCTGGCAGCGGAAAACATTTTTGCCGCATTGTCCAGATTCCGCCAATATGCTCTTCTTTGCTGGAACACTTTTATTCCCTCCTACCTAAGAACTGATTGATCAGTTCAAAACTTTCCTGCACATGGAAATACCGGATCCCAAGCGCAAAATATCCGTGAAGCGCATCTTTGATTCGATGAACCTCCACGTAATTACCGGCTTCCTTTAGCCGTTTTCCATATTCTTCCCCTTCATCTCGAAGTGGATCGAACTCTGCTGTCAGAATTAATGTATCCGGTTGATTTCTGTAATCCGTCTCCATCAGTGGTGCAAAATATTTATTCTTCTTATCCTCTTCTCTGGCCGCATAAAAATCAATATAATCACACATCTTTCCTGCTGTCAGAAGATAATCACTTCCACAGTCTTTTACAGACTGGAACCTGGAAGTATCACTGTAGTCATTATTCACTGCCGGATAGATCAAAATCTGTCTTTGAGGCTTAAAAATCCCATCATCTCTTGCTTTCAGTGAAACTGCTGCCGCAAGATTTCCGCCAGCACTGTCACCGATCAATGTAATGCGTTGAGGATTCACATTTAAAATAAACCGATTTGTATAAATGGCTTTGGCCACTGCATAACAGTCCATAAAACCTGTTGGAAATGGATGTTCCGGCGCCAGTCTGTATTCTACCGACACCACAATATGTTCTGTCGCGGATGCCAGTCTTGCACAGATTCTTTCATAATTATCAATACAATCCGTTACCCAGCCGCCACCGTGGAAGAACAAAAAGACCGGAAGATCTTCCGTCACCTTTTCTCTCGGCAGATAAATACGCACCGGCACTTCATAATCTCCGTTATATATCTTGTAATCGATTGTTTTGTGAAAGATTTTCATTGGGTCTATCGCTTTGAGGCTGGCAAGATGTCTGGCTGCCTCCACCTCAATCCCGTCAAACGACAGTGCCTTTAAAATCTTCTTCATAGAATGATTGATCGCCATATAGAAAAAGAAGAACCCCGGTCCCGGGATTCTTCTTCACTCCTCATCTTCCTATTCAGCAGATGCTTTCTCAACCTGTGCGATTGCTGCTTTCTGCATCGGGATTCTACAGTTCTTATTATTACCAAACTCTACGATAAGATCATCATCTGTAATGTCGATGATTACTCCGTAGAAACCGCTTGTTGTAAGTACGGTATCACCGACTTCCATCTCTGCGATCATCTCCTGGATTCTCTTCTGCTCTTTTTTCTGTGGGCGCATGAATAACATATAAAATCCACCGAATATTACTACATATACCAAAATCAGTACTACCCAGTTTGTTCCTGCGCTCTGTGCTGCCAATGCGTACATAATATTTCCTCCTAAATTTCATTAAACACTGTTTCTACTATACAGGAATTTGACATTTTCATCAAGATATTTTCATCATTTCTACGCGATTTTATAAATATTTTCTATTTTTACAATTCTCACCTGAAAATTCTGCCCGTTCCTGTACCAATTCAAGAATGCCTCGGCATTCTTGCTGCGAGGTGGGAGTCATCTCCCCGCTGATATCATCTGCGATTTTTCTGATCTGCCTGTGATCTACTCGCCCTCTGCCATTCTGCGAAGCTTCTCTTCTTTATATTCTTTGTATCTTCCTGCCTCAATTGCCTCGCGGATCTCTTCCATCATCTTATTATAGAAATATAGATTATGAAGTACACAAAATCTCATACCGAGCATCTCCTTTGCTTTCAGAAGATGTCTCACATAAGCTCTGGAATAGGTTCTGCATACCGGGCAGTTACAACCTTCCTCAATTGGTCTTGTATCTAACTCATACTTGGCATTGAACAGATTCATCTTTCCATGATTCGTATACACATGTCCATGGCGTCCGTTTCTGCTTGGATATACACAGTCAAAGAAGTCAACACCACGTTCTACAGCTTCCAGAATATTCGCCGGTGTTCCGACTCCCATCAGATACGTCGGTTTATTCTGTGGCAGATGCGGCACAACTGCATCCAGAATCCGGTACATCTCCTCATGACTCTCTCCAACTGCAAGTCCGCCGACTGCATAGCCGTCCAGATCCAGTTCTGAAATCTCCTGTGCATGGCGCACACGGATATCCTCATACACGCCGCCCTGATTGATGCCGAATAACATCTGATGCTTGTTAATTGTATCCGGCAGACTGTTCAGTCTGTCCATCTCTGCTTTACATCTCTTAAGCCATCTGGTCGTACGGTTCACAGAATTTTCCATATAATCCCGGTCTGCAACACTGGACGGACACTCGTCAAATGCCATCGCAATGGTGGAGGCCAGATTGGACTGGATCTGCATACTCTGCTCCGGTCCCATAAAAATCTTTCTTCCATCGATATGAGAGTTAAAGTATACTCCCTCTTCTTTTATTCTTCTGAGCCCTGCCAGCGAAAACACCTGAAATCCACCGGAATCAGTAAGAATCGGCTTGTCCCACACCATAAACTTATGAAGACCGCCAAGTTTCTTTACGACCTCATCTCCCGGTCTTACATGAAGATGATATGTGTTGGATAATTCAACCTGTGTCCCAATCTCCTGCAGATCTGTTGTTGACACCGCGCCCTTGATTGCCGCAATAGTTCCTACATTCATAAATACAGGGGTCTCAATGACCCCATGTACTGTATGTAATCTTCCTCTTTTGGCAAGACCATCTGTCTTTAATAATTCATACATGATCTTTCCCTCTCTTTTTCTTTTTTTAATAATGACATACTACCGGGCATCCATCCGGAATCAGGTCATAAAGTGCCGCCGCTTTATCTTTCGGCATATTAACACAGCCATGTGAACCGTGACTTAAATATCTGTTGCCTCCAAATGAAGACTGCCATGTTGCATCGTGGAATCCGATACCTCCATTAAATGGCATCCAGTAAGCAACCGATGTCTCGTACTCGTAAGTTCCATCTGGTTTCTTTGTTCCGCGAAGTGTCTTATTTTTTGACTTGTATGCCAAAGAATAGGTTCCCTGCGGTGTCGCATTTCCCTTGTTCGGATTACCTGTTACAATATCGGTCTCCAGCGCAATCTGTCCGTCTTTAATAAACCACATATGCTGCGTGGTAAGATCGACTTCTGCATATGTATTTCCCATATCCATTGCAGTATGGTTGGCTGCACGACTGGAATATTCCGGCTCTCTTGTTACAGTCTCAGCATTCTGGATATTGGCGATCAATGCATCATACTCTGCATCCTGATTGATTTTCCAGCCATAACCGCCACCTTCAACTGTGACAGTATTGCCTGTTGCAGTTGTAAACTGACGCGGTTTTCCTTTCGTATTATATTTTGTTGCAAGAGCAGCAATATACTCTTTTACTGCTTCCTGATTAAATGTAACGTTCATATCTGCATCCACAATCACCCACTGTGAAATGACAGATGCATCTACCACTTCTGTATTCGGATTAAAGTCATATGTAACATTCGCTCCAAGATAGCTGTTCATGGTATCCTTTGCTGCCACTACTTCCTGGGAATCTGATAAAAATCTCGGTTTGATATAGCAGTTCGTATCTGTCAGATTCAAGGTATCCTGGAATCCTTCTATCGACTCTCTGATATCTTTATTAAATGTCTCTGTATCAATCTGCGTACCAATGACCTCTGGCACGACCACAAACTCTGTATTCTGGAATTCTGGATGCGCATCTACAGAAGCCACCTGATTCTCTTCTTTCAGGCAATTCAAACTCTCAATACGCCTTGCAAGTGCATTCTCATCATACTTCACTCCAATCTTTGCCTCAATCACCGGCTTCTCCCACAGAGATGTAATCCAAAGAAACTTGTTCTGCTTCTTTGCCAACTCTTTAACTTCATCTCCCGGCACATATTCCAAAGAAATCTCGCTTCCTGTAATCTGTTCACTGTCGCCGTCAGATTCCTGAAGTGTCAAAGTATAATCCGCAACCTGTTGTTCCATATATTTTTCCACCTGTGCAACACTCTTCAATGCAAAATTATTACCATTGATCGTTGTGTTGAACATAAAATGACTGTCAAAGTAAAACGCCATGCCAACATAAGCAACTACCAGAACTGCTAAGATCACACCAAACGTGATACCTACCTTCTTGCCAATGCCGCCTCTCTTTGGTTTCTCATCTTCATCTTCGTCCAGAGATACAAAGTCTGTCTCGAAATCTTCATCGTCATTATAATCTACGTCAAACTCGTCTCTGCCTTCTTCTACTACTTCTTCTTCGTACTCGTTTTTCTTCTTTTTTCCAAACATGTTCGTCAAACTCCCCTTTTCTAGTTCACACGCTATCATTATAATATGCACTCTTCTAAAAGTACAGAGCTAATTCACGAAAAATTCTTGAAGAATTTATTAAGATTGTTTTATAATAAAAAGAAATCTATAACAAAACCTATGACATCAAAGGAGAAATTGACATTATGGCTGGATCAACTTATGGAACATTGTTCCGTATCACCACATGGGGAGAATCTCACGGACCTGCAATCGGTGTTGTGATCGACGGGTGTCCTTCAGGACTTTCCTTAAGTGAAGAAGATATACAAAAACAGCTCGACCGAAGAAAACCTGGACAGAGTAAATTTACAACGAAGAGAAATGAAAGCGACACTGTCCAGATTCTCTCCGGTGTTTTCGAGGGTAAGACAACCGGCACACCAATCTCTGTCATTGTCTACAATCAGGACCAGCGTTCCAGAGATTACGGTAAAATTAAAGACTGTTACCGTCCCGGACATGCTGATTATACATTTGATGCAAAATATGGCATCCGCGATTACCGCGGTGGCGGACGTTCTTCTGCCCGTGAAACAATTGGCCGGGTCGCAGCCGGTGCAATTGCAAAAAAAATCCTGGAACAATTAGGAATCGACCTGATTGCCTTTACCCGTTCTATTGGAGATATCTGTATTCCTGAAACGGAATATCGTTATGAAGATATTGCCGAAAATATGTTATATATGCCAAATAATGCTTATGCAAAAAAAGCTTCCGATTATCTGGAATCCTGCATGAAAAATCAGGATTCTTCCGGTGGAATTGTGGAATGCCGCGTAAAAGGCATGCCGGCCGGAATCGGTGAGACAGTCTTTGATAAACTTGACGCTTCTCTCGCAAAAGCTGTCGTTTCCATTGGCGCTGTCAAAGGTGTGGAAATCGGTGACGGATTTGAAGCTTCAAAAAGCCACGGCAGCAGCAACAATGATGCATTTACATGTCAGAATGGTGCCGTTATAAAAAAGACGAACCACGCCGGCGGAATCCTCGGAGGTATGAGTGATGGTTCTGAGCTGATTTTGCGGGCTGCATTTAAACCGACTCCTTCCATCAGCAAGGAACAGCAGACCATCAATACGGCTTTCGAAGATACGACGATTGCCATTACCGGACGTCACGATCCGGTTGTTGTACCAAGGGCTGTTGTTGTTGTAGAATCTATGGCCGCAATCACAATTTTAGACCAGATGATGATAAATATGTCCGCAAAGATGGATGCCTTAGAAGCATTTTACTGTAAAAAATAATAACGTCAAAAAAAGAGAAGTCCTAAGCTTTTACCCTTACGACTTCTCTTTTCAACTCATTTATCTGTACTATAACCCTACTTTTTCCACATCGGATTTTCTTCACACATAGCAATCTGTTCCGGCATGATTGGGAGTTCCCTGAATCGGTGTCCGGTTGCATTATAAATTGCATGAGCAATTGCCGAAAGTGGTGTATTGATCACGACCTCACCGATAGATTTTGCGCCAAATGGACCAGACTTCTCATAGCTGCTCTCAAACTCTACATGAATATGACCGATATCTTCTCTTGTCGGAATCTTATATTGCATGAGAGAATTTTCATAAAGTCTTCCCTTTGCATCATAAGTGATATTCTCCGTCAGTGCCATTCCGATTCCCTGAAGGATTCCGCCCTCAGCCTGAACTCTTGCCAGGTTTGGGTTCACCGGAGTCCCACAGTCAACAGCAGTATAATAATCTATCACTTTTGCCTGTCCGGTCAGAAGATCCACTTCCACATCTGCCACGCCTGCCATAAATGGCGGTGGTGAAGTCGGCTGGCTCATGGTCACAGTCTCTTCCAGAGCAATACTGTTGCCCGCCATAGACGCTGTTGCAATATCAAACAGGGAAACTTCTGTTTTTTTCAGAGTCTTTTCGCCTCTATAGATGACTTTATCACCGTCAAATTCTACTTCTTTCTCATCACATCCAAGCATCTTAGCTCCGACAAGACAAATCTTATCTCTAAGCTTTCTCGCACACAGCTCAGTTGCCTTTCCGGTTACATAAGTCGTACTGGATGCATAAGATCCTGAATCATATGGTGATGCATCCGTATCTGCTCCAAATACAATTACTTTATCAAGCGGACACTCCAATACTTCTGCTGCAATCTGTGCAAGAATCGTATCACAACCTGTTCCCATGTCTGCTGCTGCAATTCGCATAATGTAGAAACCTTCATCATTCAGTTTCAGCGCTGCACTGCCTACATCTAATCCACTGATACAAGATCCCTGCATGGCAAGTCCCATACCAAGAGCACGGACTTTTCCATGTCCTAGTTCGCGAACCGGATAATTCTCATCCCAGTGACTCATCTCTTTCACCTTTGCAATACAACGGTCCAAGGCACAGCTTGTATTTGTCTCACCGTAAAATGCAGGCATGACCTGTCCTTCTTTTACTATGTTCATCTCACGAAGTTTCATCGGATCCATATGGAGTTTTTCTGCCAGTTCATTAACTGCTGTCTCAATGGCAAAAAGTCCCTGTGTTGCACCATATCCACGATAAGCTCCAGAAGACATAACATTCGTATAAACCACGTCGTAAACAAAGCGGAATGCCTCTGCTTTTCCGTAAAGCGGAATAGATTTGTGCCCGGACAGTCCGACTGTTGTCGGTCCATGTTCCCCATAGGCACCTGTGTTAGAAATGGTGTACAGATCAATTCCACGGATAGTTCCATCTTTCATAGCTCCAAGTTTCACATGCATTTCCATCTCATGTCGCGGAGAAGAAGCTGTCATACATTCCTCACGGGTGAAAATAATCTTACTCGGCTTCTTTGTCATCCAGGTCACATATGCCGGATAGACCTCACAGACCGCTGTCTGTTTTGTTCCAAAACCTCCTCCGATACGCGGCTTGCTGACACGTACCTGTGATTTTGGAATATGAAGTGCATTTGCAATGATCCTTCTGCAGTGAAACACAATCTGGGTAGAGCTAAATACATTCAGACGTCCATATGTATCAATGGAACAATATGTACGCATTGTTTCCATCATCGTCTGCTGGCAGGCTTTTGTATGATATACCTGGTCGATGATAATGTCACAGTCTGACAGTACTTGATCAATATCTCCATGTTCACTCGCCTCATGTGCGCACAGATTTCTTTTATTATCTGCTCCTACCGGACAAAGCGCCTCCCAGTTATCTTCCGGGTGCACCAGAATTGGATTATCCAAAGCTTTATGATAATCAAGGATCGGTTCCAACACCTCGTACTGTACCTTGATCATGGAAATGGCTCTGTCCACCGCTTTTTCTGTCTCTCCTGCCACAATCGCAACCGGATCTCCTACAAATCTGACATGACGATCCAGAATCAGACGGTCATATGGACTGGGTTCTGGATAAGTCTGTCCTGCACATGTAAATCTTCGTCCGTTCTGGTCGATATCCTTCCATGTATAGATGGCCTCAATTCCAGGAACTTTCATTGCCTTATCTGTCTGAATCTCCTGCACCACCGCATTTGCATGAGGGGATCTGAGCAGTTTCACGATCAGACAATCTTCCGGGATCATATCATCCATATATACTGGCTGACCGGTCACAAGCTGCATGGCATCTTTTTTTCTGACTGGCTGATTTACAATTTGCATGATACTTCCTCCCCTCTTTTTTCTTTCTTCCAGACAAGGAAATTCTGGATTCCACGAAGCTGTCCCTCATACCCGGAACAACGGCACAGATTCCCTGCCAGATACTCTTTTATCTCTTCCTCATTCGGAAATTCATTTTCACGGAATAATGCCAGTGCATTCATAATCATGCCCGGATTACAGAAACCACACTGCTCTGCTCCCTGGTCTGCAATGAATGCGCCAAACTCTTCCGCTTCTTCCTTAAGCCCTTCAAGCGTTGTGACTTTATGTCCATCTACTCTGGCTGCCAGAATAGAACAGGATAGTACCGGCTTGTCATCTAAAAATACTGTGCAAAGTCCACAACCTGAAGTCTCACATCCACGTTTTACACTTTTACATCCATGCTTTCTTACAAAATCTATAAGAAGCAGGTCCGGTTCGATCTCTTCCTGAATTTTCTTTCCATTAAGTACGATACTAATCTGCATTTCTGTCACCTCCCAGTATACGAAGTGCACGAACGGTCATAACCTCTGCCAGATGGCTTCGATACTCAGCAGTTCCTCGCATATTACTTCCAGTCGGAAGCTTTTCTTTTATCTCTTTGGCAAATGTGTGCATCACTTCTTCTGTAACACTTCCATCTGTCAGCCCCTTCAACAATCCAGCCGCGTCTTCGAACAACATAGCTTTTCCCGGTCTGGCACCGATACTAATACGCATCTTATCAGCAAAGATTGCTGCTGTCAGGTTAAGTGTCGGGAAATCTGTCACTGTATTTCTCACAGACTGATAACAAATATGAACTGGCGTCTTCTTTATTATAATGTGAACCAGAATATCATTGTCTCTTTTAAGTTTCGCAAACTCCTGAATGGACATGATTCCTCCTTTGTAAAGCTCCACATCACAATCTAATGCAAGCAGAAGTGTCAACACATCTGAAAATCCAAATCTGCCGAACAGACTTCCTCCGACTGTTGCAAGATTACGGAACTGTACTCCTACAATATGTCGAAACGCGTCTTTCACTGCGCCTTCTGTATAATGAGACAATCCTTCATGCAATTCCATCTGACGAAGCGTGACCATGCAGCCGATCCTGAACTCCTCTTCTGTCTCTTCAATCTGATCCAACCCAAGTCCAGACAGGTCGATTGCAGTCTGCACATTAGCATCACTCATCTTTACCCAGAGCATACCTCCAATAATCCGGTTCGTGCGCTTCTGGTTCAGCTCCCAGGCTTCTTCCAGGTTTTCTACCTTTTTATAATTCTTGATCTTAATCATAATCTCTCTTCATTCTCCCTGATTTTTCAGAAATTTTAAAATCCATTTTGCATAAATAACCAATTATATTTTACGGAAATATAGGTGATTTGTCAAAACCTGTTTTTTTTCTTCTTTATCCTTCAAAAATCTGATCCAGATTTTCCAGAATTACATCTGCACTGATTGGTTTGGCAATGTGACCATTCATACCAGCCTTGACCGCCTTTTTACGGTCTTCCTCAAAAGCATTTGCAGTCATCGCAATGATTGGGATATTCGCACATTTGTGATTGTTCAGCGTACGTATCTCCCGGGTTGCAGTATAGCCATCCATCTTCGGCATCTGAATATCCATAAAAATCAGATCATATTTCCTGCCTTCTGCTGATGACATGATATTCACAGCATCTGTGCCATCCTCTGCTGTATCCACTTCCAGACCAATTTCTTTCATGATTGCTGTTGCAATCTCGCGATTCAACTCATTATCCTCTACAAGAAGGACTTTTTTACCTGCATAACTCTTTCGGTTTTCCGCCTGAGCCTTCTGTTTTTCATTCTTAAGGAGTTCTCTTTGCGCCTGACTCATCAGAACTTCCCGCAGCTCTGAAAGAAACAACGGTTTCGACACAAATGCAGTTACTCCCGCCTCTCTTGCCTCCTGTTCAACATCTGACCAGTCATAGGCAGTCAGGATAATAATCGGATACTCCTCTCCAACCACCATACGAATCCTGCGTACTGTCTCGATTCCGTTCATATCCGGCATCAGCCAGTCAATGATATACACTTTAAATTCCTGATTCTGTTCATACGCTTCTTTTGCCCGAAGTACCGCTTCTTTTCCCGAAGTTGTCCAGTCTGCCGTCATTTCAATCTCACGCAGCATTCTGCTCACACTCATACAAGTTTGTGCATCATCATCCACCACAAGCGCTCTGGCACCTTTTAGCTCTGGAACAGGTTCCCGTTTCACTGTCTCTCCTGATGTTTCGCATTCAAGCATAATTGTAAATTCTGTTCCTTTTCCGGTTTCACTTTCAACCTGAATTGTACCGCCCATCATGTCCACAATGTTTTTGGTGATCGCCATTCCAAGACCGGTTCCTCCAATCCCATTCTCCGTAACAGTATGCTCTCTTGAAAAAGAATCAAACACATGCTTTCGGAACTCCCTAGACATTCCGATTCCATTATCCTTCACACTGAAAACAACCGTTATGTATCCATCTCTTCTGCATGGCTTCTCCGAAACACGAATGTTAATCATACCGCCGACCGGTGTGAATTTTACAGCATTACTGCAAATATTGAGAAGGACCTGTGTCAGACGCAGCTTGTCGGTAATGATATCTTCATGAATTACATCCTGTGTATCAATATAAAGATCCTGCTGTTTGGAATGTACAGATCCCTGAATGATCGTTCTTAAATCATGCAAAATATCCGGCAGGTGTACCGTTGTATATTCAATTCGAACAGAACCGCTCTCGATTCTGCTCATATCCAACACATCATTGATCAGGCTAAGCAAATGCTGACTGGATGTATGGATTTTTTTCAGATAATCCAGAACAAGTTCTGTGTTGCCAATATGCGTTGTCGCAAGTGCTGTAAATCCGATAATCGCATTCATCGGCGTACGGATATCATGGGACATATTATTCAGGAACGCTGTTTTCGCCCTGTTTGCATGTTCCGCAGCTGCGAGTGCATTTCTCAGATTCTTATCCCGCTCTATCTCTCGTTCTTTTTCCTCTGTTACATCACGGTTCGCAACCAGAACTGTACTTAGTTTCCCAGTTTTATCATATCCCTGCGGCACAATGATTATTGTCAGCCACCTTCCTTCTACTGTCTGAGCTGTAAAGCTCAACGTCTCACGTTCTTCCAGACGCTGTGTCACCGTACTCATATTGATAAATTCACGATATTTCTCCTGAAATGGCTCTGTAATAACCTGCTGTATCAGTTCTTCCAGGTGCGCTTTGGAAAGAATATCCCCTTTCTGATCCGGCTTCATATTCCTTGAAGATTTTACAATTTCGATTTTCTCTGTTTTTATATTCACAAGAGAAATAGAAGAATATGCATGGCCAAGTGCATTGATCACACGAAGTCTCTTCTGATCTTGAAGGATACTTCTCTTTTCTGTTCTGTTCCTGCTCACCCAATAAAGAGCGAAAAGAAGTAAGGCAAGTAACACATACATCACACATACGATATTTCGTGTGATGTAAACCTGGCTTTCCGGGAAAAAGATATATGCATCATAATCTTTGATTTTCTCCTTGCGTCCATACCAGTTTCCGGCCTTTGAATGAAGGCAGACAATTCCATTCCCCCCTGCCTTAAATTCATTTTTATACAATGACTTTGATTCTTCTACAGAACTCGAAAGAAGCTCCTGTTTATTGGTACTGACAACCTTGTCATCATCACAGATCACTATGCTTCCATTCATTTCAAAAGGAAAATCCGCAAATAACGATTTCATCGTCAGGTCTCCGTTTAACTCACTTACTTCCTCTTTCTGCATATATGTGATCACTATCCCTGCTGCATCCTGTCTTGCCACTGCCGCAAAATCATAGAGCTTTCCTTCATTTCTCAGGCGGGTCGTATAAGTCTTTTGGGGATGCTTGGCAATATCACACACATAATCACTTTCAATCAGCTTTTGCCATAATAGCATAGTATCTCCATCTTTTGCAGTCTGTTCTGTCACTTTCTGGTTCTGATCCAACACAAGGATTCCTGTCAGACGTTGTTCGTTTGCATATTCATCCAGCATCTCCTCACTAAGATTGTCTTCTTGTGCTATGACCCGGCTTAATTCTGTTGTTTTGTCCATCAGGCGTACCAGACTTTTCACCTGGTCATTCGTATTATAGTTCTCATACCTTTCAATCCTGGTTTTTGCAAAGTCAAATGTCTCATTCAACGTACTATTCAGTTTTTTATTATCACTCGCTGTCAACAGAAGAAAAATCAGGATTCCGGAAAAAAGCAGAATAAACATCAATAAACATGCATTTTTATCAAATTTCTTTCCTTTGCTTTTACTCTTCTTATCTTTTTTCTGCGTCTGCGGCATCTGCGTTCTTACCTGTCTGCTCATTTGCTTTTTCCTCCTGGCAGGATCTCATCCGCATCCAATCCGTACTTTTTGACTATTTCTTCTGTAATGCCCTCATTTCGCATCTCTTCGAGAGTTTCTGTAAGCTCTTGTGCTACTTCTTCGTGGGTTCCTTTTTTAAAAGCAATTCCAAGTTCTGAAGTATAGATACTCTCGTCCAGCATACGGTATGCATCCTCTCCATCTCTCACCAGACTGCCCAGCATCGCCTCATGACCTGCAATCGCATCAACATAATTTTTTCTAAGTGCAGCATAAAGTTCATTCGTCGTAGAAAAACAGTTTACCTGCCCCATTTGCGGAAGATCTGATGCAATCTTATGAAGGAAAAGATCCTCTGCCTTTGTGGTCGCCTGAACCGCAATCTTCTTTCCTTCCAGATCCTGAATAGTATTGATTTCACTCTCTTTTCTTACAGCCACCATCTGACGACTGTACAGATACGGACCTGCCCACTGATATTTATCTTCTCTTCCATTCATGGAATAACTGCTCCACAGACAGTCGATTGTTCCATCTGCCAGAAGTTCGTCTTTATCTTCCCAGACTATATTCTCGAACTTAGGCTGGTATCCCAGCCTCTGAAATGCTTCCTTGGCAAGTTCCACATCAATACCTTTATATTCACCATTACTCACCTGATAACTGTAAGGTTCAAAATAATCCATTCCAATGACAATCTCCGGCAGTTCGTTGTCTGCCGCTTTCTCTTTCTTTACTCCACACCCTCCCAGCATAAGACTGCCAGCCAGAAGAACTGCCATAATACAAATTCTTTTCCTATAGGTATGGGAATTATTCTTTCGATTTTTTCTCATATCCAGTTCCTTTTCATTCTTATCTTTATGTCCATAAATAATTCAAGAATGCCTCGGCATTCTTGCTGCGAGGTGCGCGTCATGCAATTGCATGACATACCTCTCAGCTGCCATATTGTCAAACTAAGTTATTATAGCATTCATGATTTATCATGTCCATAAAAAACTGCCTTCATCTGCATTTTTGCTCATTTTTTTGCTCATTTTTACATTCTGAAATTTTACATTCATTTTTTAATTATTTTCATTTAAACTGTTGATTTTTAGTATTTTTCCTGTATAATGATTTCCAGGTCGTTTGTTAACAAATACTAAACTTTGTGTTTAATTTTATTTTTGTTGGCGACGGCTTTTATCATGTTTACTTTAAATCAACACAAGGAATCCATAATGATTCTTTCAGAAAGGTGGATTTTTGATGGATATCGGCAAAAAGATTAAGGAACTCCGCGTCGCCAAGGGGCTCACCCAGGAAGAGCTGGCAGACCGCAGTGAACTGTCCAAGGGATTTATTTCCCAGCTGGAACGGGATCTCACCTCCCCGTCCATTGCGACATTGATGGACATTTTGCAGTGCCTGGGCACAACCGTCTCAGAATTTTTTCAGGAAGAGCCGGAAGATCAGATTGTATTTCAAAATGAAGACTATTTTGAGAAAATTGATTCTGAACTTGGCAGCAAGACCGAATGGATCATACCGAACGCTCAGAAAAATATGATGGAACCGATCCGTCTGACTCTAAAGCCTGGCGGATTAACTTACCGGGATCTCCCACACGAAGGTGAAGAATTTGGTTATGTATTAAAAGGAAGTATCAAGATTCATATCGGACATAAAAGTTACACTGCGAAAAAAGGAGAATCTTTTTATTTCACACCTCACTCTGAACATTATATAGAAGCTTTTGGCACATCCGGTGCCGTTATTTTATGGGTCAGCACCCCGCCGAACTTTTAGGCTGAGCAGACTTCTTATCTATCAGGACTTCCTTGATAGCCGGCCTTAAGTTCTAAATTATAATTACATTTTTGGAGGACAATGAACATGTCTAATAAATTAATCGATATTGTAAATATATCCAAAGCATTTGATGAAAATGTCGTACTGGACGAACTGAATCTTTATATCCGGGAAAATGAATTTTTAACTCTTCTGGGACCAAGCGGTTGCGGAAAAACAACACTGCTTCGTATTCTTGGTGGATTCGAGACTCCTGACTCTGGAAAAATCATCTTCGATGGTCAGGATATCACGAACCTGGCTCCAAACAAACGACAGTTAAATACCGTATTCCAGAAATATGCACTTTTTACCCATATGACCATTGCAGAAAATATTGCATTCGGGCTAAAGATTAAAGGAAAATCTCAGAATTACATCAATGATAAGATTCGTTATGCGTTAAAACTTGTTAATCTTGAAGGCTTCGAAAACCGTACTCCTGCTTCCTTAAGCGGCGGACAACAGCAGCGTATCGCTATTGCAAGAGCCATTGTAAATGAACCGAAAGTCCTGCTTCTTGACGAACCTCTTGGTGCTCTTGACTTAAAGCTGCGCCAGGATATGCAGTACGAACTGATCCGCTTAAAAAATGAGCTTGGCATTACATTTATTTACGTCACTCATGATCAGGAGGAAGCCCTGACTATGTCCGATACGATCGTCGTTATGAACCAGGGATATATCCAGCAGGTAGGAACACCGGAAGATATTTATAATGAACCGAAGAATGCGTTCGTTGCAGACTTTATCGGTGACAGTAACATTATTTCTGCCACGATGGTACATGACCGGCTCGTCAATATCCTCGGCGCCAACTTTCCGTGTGTCGATGAAGGATTCGGTCAGAAGAAGCCTGTTGATGCAGTAATCCGCCCGGAAGATATCGACCTTGTAAAACCAGAAGACGGAATTATCCGAGGCGTTGTTACACATGTTATTTTCAAAGGTGTTCACTATGAGATGGAAGTCATGGCAAATAATTACGAATGGCTCGTGCACAGCACCGATATGTTCCCAGTCGGAGCAGAAGTCGGACTGCGCGTAGACCCATTTGATATTCAGATCATGAAAAAACCAGAATCTGAAGATGAGGAGGCGGTACCAATTGAAGAATAGTAAATTATTAAAACAGATGCTTGCCGGTCCGTATCTTCTCTGGTCAGCAGCATTTATCATCATTCCTCTTATCATGGTATTCTACTATGGTCTGACGAATAATGACGGTGGATTCACCCTGATGAATCTTGCCAGGATCACAGAACCTGAGAATTTAAAGGCATTGGGACTGGCACTTTTGTTATCCCTTGTCAGTACGATTATCTGCCTGATTCTCGCATACCCTCTGGCTATGATCCTGACTGGACTTGGCGTCAATCAGTCCAGCTTTATCGTACTGATTTTCATCCTGCCAATGTGGATGAATTCTTTGCTTCGGATCATTGCATGGCAGAACCTGTTGGAAAAGAACGGAGTTATCAACAGTCTCCTTCATTTTTTCCATTTACCGGCACTGGAAATCATCAACACTCCATATGCCATCGTACTTGGTATGGTCTATGATTTTCTGCCATTTATGATCTTACCAATTTACAATGTACTGTCCAAAATTGACACAAATGTTATCGAAGCAGCCAGAGATCTTGGTGCAAACAGTGTGCAGACATTTACAAAAATCCTGCTGCCACTGAGCGTTCCAGGGATCATCAGCGGAATTACCATGGTCTTTGTTCCGTCACTAACAACTTTTGTCATCTCCGATCTCTTAGGTGGAAGTAAGATTCTCCTGATCGGTAATGTTATTGAGCAGGAATTTAAACAAGGAAGTAACTGGCACTCTGGCAGCGGTATGTCCCTTGTACTGATGATCTTCATTTTGATCAGTATGGCATTGATTGCAAAATACGATAAAGACGGGGAGGGAACTACATTTTGATCAAGAATTTTTTTAAACGGTTTTATCTGGTGCTGATATGCGTCATTTTGTACGCACCGATCATCACCCTTATGGTATTATCCTTTAACTCCTCAAAATCCCGTTCCAAATGGGGAGGTTTTACAACAAAGTGGTATGTGGAATTATTTAAAAATAATTCCATTATGAACGCACTTTATACGACACTGATCATCGCATTGTTATCTGCACTGATTGCTACGATTCTCGGTACTGCTGCCGCTATCGGTATTCAGGCAATGCGAAAGAAAATGCGTACTGTCGTGACTGGTGTAACCAATATTCCTATGTTAAATGCCGATATTGTGACAGGAATCTCTCTTATGCTGTTATTCATCGCATGTAGATTTTCCCTTGGATTTAAGACAATCCTGATTGCACATATTACCTTTAACATTCCCTATGTAATCCTGAGTGTTCTGCCAAAGCTGCGGCAAACGAACGTCAGCACTTACGAGGCCGCCCTGGATCTTGGCGCTTCTCCGTTATACGCTTTTTTCAAAGTCGTATTCCCGGATATTCTGCCAGGTGTGTCCTCCGGTTTCTTACTGGCATTTACCATGTCCTTAGATGACTTTATCATCACACATTTTACAAAAGGACCTGGCGTCGACACTCTGTCCACCAAGATTTACAGTGAGGTGCGAAAAGGAATCAATCCTTCCATGTATGCACTGTCCACATTGATGTTCCTGGTTGTCATGATTCTTTTGTTATTGATCAACATGAAACCAGATGAAAAAGCTGCCGGTGCAAAAAATGCTAAAATTTCCAAAGTTGCCAGTCAGCATCCAAAGCTTCGCAAATTCCGCAAAGTTATGATGTCGAGAGTGGTTCCGGTCTGTATGATCGTTCTCATTCTGGCAGGTGGAATTTTCTATGGTATCCGCTCAAAAAGTTCCAGTGACAAACAGGTCATTGTGTATAACTGGGGAGAATATATCGATCCGGAAACTTTAGATATGTTCGAAGAAGAAACTGGTATTAATGTTGTTTACGAAGAATATGAAACAAACGAAATCATGTATCCAAAAATACAGTCAGGCGCCATTGCCTACGATGTCGTATGCCCGTCCGACTACATGATCCAGCGTATGATTGAAAATGATCTGCTGGCTGAACTGAATTTTGACAATATTCCGAACATCAAGAATATTGGAAGCACTTATATGGAACATTCCAAAGAGTTTGACCCGGAGAATAAATACTCTGTTCCTCACCTTTGGGGAACTGTAGGAATCCTTTACAATAAAACTATGGTCGACGATCCTGTAGATAGTTGGGGAATTCTGTGGAACGAAAAATACAAAGATAGTATCCTCATGCAGGATAGTGTCCGTGATGCATTTGGCATCACATTAAAATACCTTGGCTACTCACTGAACTCAACCGATCTGGATGAACTGACTGAAGCTAAGAATAAACTGATCGAACAAAAGCCACTTGTCCAGGCCTATGTTGTCGATCAGGCCCGTGATAAAATGATTGGAAATGAGGCTGCTCTCGCTGTCATCTACTCTGGAGAAGCTATCACCTGTCAGCTTGAAAATCCGAACCTGGAATATGTCATTCCAAAAGAAGGAAGTAACATGTGGATTGACTCCTGGGTCATCCCGAAAAATGCAAAGAATAAAGAAAACGCAGAAGCTTTTATCAATTTCATGTGCCGTCCGGACATTGCTAAGATGAACTTCGACTATATCACCTATTCCATCCCGAATGAGGAAGGAAGAAAACTCCTCGATCCGGAATACCGTAATAATCCAATTGTATTTCCAGATGATAAAGCACTGGAAAATTGCGAAACATTCAAATTCCTGGGAGATGAAAATGATGCCATATACAATGAATTATGGCGTCAGGTAAAATCCAAATAAAAAAGAATCTCGCCTGCGAGATTCTCCGCCTGCGGCGGGTCGCAATATGCGACATGTTTCTTATCCGCCGCAGTGCGATCCTCGCGGAGCGTTTTTTTATGTAATGGAAACGAAGTTTCCTATTACATAAAAAAATAAATCCAAACGATATCTTGAATCGTTTGGATTTATTTTTTTAAACCCGGAAGCAGCCGCCACCAATGAACTCTCGAAGCAATGAGTTCGTCGGTACTTTTTCGCTTCCGATTCCAACAAAGTAATCCAGGAATTTAAGCAGTCTCTTTGCCTCGATATATTCCGGGCACTCTCTTTCAACTCCGAATAACTGAGCTTCTACATATGGTTTCAATACTGCCAGTTCATAGATCAGAGCAGAATTGAACATGACATCTGCTTCCTCCTGGAATGGGAAAATATTCTCTTCCTCGCCTTTCCGTACAGAAGGCCACATCTGAATTGTCTTTTTTGCAGAAGCACCTCTTGTTCTTGCATCTCGCACAATTCTTCGAAGAAGCCGGCCATCTGTGGTCGGAATCCGGTTATGCTCATCAATGTTAAGCTGTGTCAGTGCACTGATATAAATTTTAAACTTATTCTCATCTGCCAATGCTTTTGTCAGCTTTGGATTCAGGCAGTGAATGCCTTCAATAACCAGAATATCGTGTTCTCCAAGTTTCAATGGACTTCCTACAAATTCTTTATGTCCCTTCACAAAATCAAAATTTGGAATGATCACTTCTTTTCCATCCAGCAGTTCCTGCATTTGTTTCTCGAACAGATCAATATCCACTGCACAAAGTCCTTCAAAATTATAATTTCCCTTCTCGTCTTTCGGAGTCTCTTCTCTTTCTTTAAAGTAATTATCTACTGCGATCGGATGAGGACGCATTCCATTTGCACGAAGCTGTACAGACAGTCTGTGTGAAAATGTAGTCTTTCCGGAAGACGACGGTCCCGCAATCAATACGAATCTGATTTCCGGTCTGGAAGCAATCATCTGTGCAATTTCTGCAATTCTTCTTTCCTGCATTGCTTCCTGCACAAGCACAGTCTCCTGAACATCTCCACTGGTAATATTGCGATTCAATCCGCCAACCGTCTCAATCTCCTGAATATCTCCCCATTTCACAGATTCTTTCATGACCTGAAAGAACTTTGTTCTCGCCTGAAAATGTGGCACGGTCTCCGGCTTATCAATCTCTGGCATCTGAAGTACAAATCCTTCATCATACCGATATAATTTAAAATATTTCAGATACCCTGTACTGTAAAGCATATATCCATAATAATAATCTTCAAACTCATTGATGCTGTAAAGGTTTACTTTGGATACACGGCGGTAACGGAACAATTCTTCTTTATCATACATTCCATACTGTCCAAAAAGTCCGATTGCCTCATCTGTATGAACCGTTCTTTTCTTGATTGATAGATCTGCCTCCACAAGTTCGTGCATCCTCGACTCGACACGCTCAAGAAAATCATCATCGACTCTTGTTTCGCCGGTAATCGTACAATAATATCCCGGTCCTATTGCAAAATGCATCCGAACCTTGTCAATATTCTTATGTCCTGCCACGTCATAAACTGCTTTTACAAGAAGGAAACTCATGCTTCGTTTGTATGCCTCATGTCCAATGGGATCCGCTATTGTAACAAAACTGATTTCACAATCTTTTTTCAGACGCTTGTGCAGTTCCTGAAGTTTTCCATCTACAAACACCAGAACAATCTCATGCTCATAATCTTTCTGGTATTCTTTTGCAATGTCGTGATATGTGATACCAGCTTCATATTCTTTCACTTCATTTTTAATTTTTACATGATACATTCTTTTCTCTTCCATCTTCCGATCCTCCCTATATCATGACTGCTTCTATAAAGCTTTCCCTATATTACTGTAAACGGATGACTCACTGGGGCTTCTATGACCTCGACTCCCAAAAGGTGTGCTCGTAAATAATTCCCCATATCGCCGATAAATATGTGCTCCACCCCATAATGTCCTGCATCGATGATATTAAGTCCTCTTGCCAGTGCATCAATCCCTTCATGATGACCGATATCTCCGGTCACATAAACATCAGCCCCTGCTGCAATCGCCTGATCAATATCACTTTTACCAGACCCCGGACAGATTGCTACTCGGTGAACCTTTTGCTTCAGATCGCCGAATACTTTCACTGTATCAAGGGCAAATGCTTTCTTGACTTCTTCACAATAATCTGCCAGTGAAATTTCATTTCTCTGTTCATCATTATCAGAAGCAGATGATATCTCTCCGACACGGCCAATACCTTCCGGTTCTCCCGATTCATTTTCTCCGGTGACATCCAGTATCTGACAATTCTCAAGTTTCAGATAATCTGCTGCCAGATCTGCCATACCTTTGACATCATAATTCGTGTGCATAGCATAATAAGAAATGTCATGCTGAATCAGTTTTACTAATCTTCTGCCGATGAAATTCTGATTATTCACTTGTTTCATACCGCTAAAAATCAAAGGATGATGTGTCACCAGCATATCTGCACCTGCCAAAATTGCCTCATCTACCACTTCATCTGTAGCATCTAGTGCCACATATATCTTTGCAACTTCTTTATCATCTCTTCCTGCCAGCAGTCCGACATTATCCCAGGAAAGAGCATATCTTGGTGAATAGTCCTGTTCTATTATTTTGATAATATCTTTACATAGCATGCAATCATTCCTCTCTAATATTCACATAGTATTCAACAATGTTTTTCTTACAATGCTTTTCTTACTCTTCATAGTAAGACATTGCTTTTTTTGCTACTTCCAGTTCATGTTCAATTTCTGTCATACGCTCTTTTATCCGCTCACCATCTTTTCCGGCAAGACCGAGAAGTATATCTTCACGAATACGGATTTCACGCTTCAGATATTCATATAATATCGGATTTTTGTTTTTTAAAAGTAGTGGTCCATAAAGGTACTCCCATTCCTCTTTTTTACAATCTTCCTGCCGGTCGGCCGTCTTATGTTCACAATATTCTGGTGGTACCACCCGCATCATAGGATAATATTTCCCGTCTTCCTCTACCATATCTTCTGCTTCGAACCGAAACCCATGTTCTACAAGATATTCCCGTACTTTCTGTATCTCAGACTGAGGCTGTAAGATGCAGCCTTTTAATGTGCTGACGATTTGTTTTCCTTCTTCCAGAATGTGAATCACAAGACCGCCGCCCATTCCGGCAACGATCATCTCCTCCACTTCTTTCGGCTTTACTGCTGCCAGTCCATCCGACAGCCTTGTCTCAATCCGGTCACTCATTCCATAGCCTGCTATGTGAATTCTCGCACGTTCCAACGGTCCCTTATTGATATCCATCGCTATCACTTTCGGTGATAAGTTCTGTTCTATCAAATGAATCGGTATATATCCGTGATCTGTTCCTATATCTGCGACAGAGGCGCCCTCTGTCACAAGACCTGCTACTGCAGTAAGTCTCTTTGATAGTTCCATAGGCGCCTCTTTCTTAATCCAGATAATCTCTTAATTTTCTACTGCGGCTCGGATGACGAAGCTTTCTAAGTGCTTTTGCCTCGATCTGACGAATACGCTCACGCGTTACATCAAACTCCTTACCAACTTCTTCCAGTGTACGTGCACGTCCATCATCCATACCAAAACGAAGTCTTAAAACTTTCTGCTCTCTCTCTGTCAGAGTATCTAACACTTCATCTAACTGCTCTTTTAAAAGTGTCTGAGCTGCGGCTTCAGCAGGTACCGGAACATTGTCGTCCTGAATAAAATCTCCCAGGTGACTGTCTTCCTCTTCACCGATTGGTGTCTCCAGTGATACCGGTTCCTGAGAAATCTTTAAGATTTCACGGACACGTTCCACTGGCATATCTAATTCTGCTGCAATTTCCTCCGGCGTAGGTTCACGTCCTAACTCCTGCAGTAATTGTCTGGAAACACGGATCAGTTTATTGATCGTCTCTACCATATGCACCGGAATACGGATAGTTCTGGCCTGATCAGCAATTGCTCTTGTAATTGCCTGGCGGATCCACCATGTTGCATAAGTACTGAATTTGAATCCTTTATGATAGTCAAACTTCTCAACCGCTTTAATTAGACCCAAATTGCCTTCCTGAATCAGATCCAGAAACAGCATTCCACGTCCCACATATCTCTTAGCAATACTGACAACAAGACGAAGGTTTGCTTCTGCCAGACGCTTCTTAGCATCCTCGTCTCCCTCTGCCATACGCTTTGCAAGCTCTACTTCTTCATCTGCTGAAAGAAGCGGTACCTTTCCAATCTCTTTCAGATACATACGGACCGGATCCTCTATACTGATTCCATCTGGCACAGACAAGTCGATTTTCTCCATATCAACATCGTCTTCATCTGTCAGAACAATATCGGAATCATCAACATCATCTAATTCCTCAATTCCATCCCCATCTCCGCTTACACGAAGCACATCAATATGATTGGCCTCCAGATACTCATAAACTTTCTCCATCTGTTCTGCATCAAGCTCCATATCTGAGAAAAAATCATTGATTTCCTGAAGTTCCAGGATACTCTTATTCTTCTTTCCATGAGCAACCAGTTGTTTTAACTTTTCCCCAAATTTCGCTATGTTTTCTTCCATGTGGTGTCCATCCTCCATTATATGTTTTTATTTTATCCTTAATTAATAGAAATATGCAATTTTTCAAGGTCCTGCAACGCCCGTTTTGCTTCCATCAGCTTCTGCAATCCCTGTATATCGGTCGGATCAAGCTTTGCTGAGTGTTCTTCAATACTATTCTTCTTTACCCGGATAATTGTCTCTTTTAATGCCTTTTCCTGTTCATGTGCTGTTTTAATTTCCCGGATTCTTGTATTAAAAAGCGCTGCCACCTCACGATGTTCCTCTTCATCTGTAAAATGATTCATGATCTGCGCCGGATTGAGCTTTCCCTGTTCGTGCTGCGCATATAAAAGCTCAGCTACAGTCCGATATATCCCTTCCTGAAAATCTTCCGGATGAATATACTTCTGGATCTGTGCAAATACATTCTCATCCGATGCCATCCATGTCAACAGAATCTTCTGTGACTTTCGTGTACCATCTTCCTTATCCAGGTTCTGACTCCTTGTAGATCTCGGTCTTTCCACCGGCTTTGCAAGTCCGGTCTGAACTGCCATTCGTCCGACCAGTTTTCTCAGATCTTCACTGCCGACATGATAAGTTCCTGCAACTGCATCAATGTAGTTATTGCGCTCTATCTCTTCATCAAACTCTGTAAGCTTTCTCGCAGCTTCCTTCATAAAGTCCGTTCTGCCTTCCGGCGACGTCATATCATAATCCCGTTCCAGAATTTCAAGACTGAACATAAATCCATTCCTTGCCTTCTGGATCCGTTCTTCAAAGGCTTCTGCACCGAGATTTTTAATAAATTCATCTGGATCTTTATACGGTTCCATCCGAATGATTTTTGCCGTAATCCCAACTTCACGCAGAATCGGTCCTGCCCTCAGAGCTGCTTTCGTTCCTGCCTCGTCACTGTCATACGTCAGGTAGACTTCATTGACATACCGTTTGATAAGCGCTGCATGTCCCGGTGTCAGGGCTGTTCCAAGTGACGCTACTGCATTGGTAAATCCCGCCTGATGCAGGGAAATCACATCCATATAGCCCTCACAAAGTAGAAAATAAGGCTTTCTCGACTTTCTTGCTCGATTCAGTCCATACAGGTTCCGGCTTTTGTCAAAAATGATCGTCTCCGGTGAGTTCAGATATTTTGGCTTTGCATCACCCATGACACGGCCGCCAAATCCAATAACACGGCTGTTTACATCCATAATCGGAAACATGACCCTGTTCCAGAACTTATCGTGAACTCCGTATTTTTCATCAATACTGATCAGACCTGCCTGTGAGATCATATCGTCTTTGTAGCCTTTTGATTTCAGATACTTGTACAAATCATCACTGTACTTGTTCGAATATCCCAGACCAAATGCTTTGATCGTATCGTCACTTAGCTTTCGATCTTTTAAGTATGTAAGGGCATGTCCCCCTTGCGGCCTTAAAAGCTGTACATAAAAGTACTGTGCTGCTGCCTTATTAATCTCCAGTAATATAGCTTTTGTATCTGCGCGCTTTTTCGCCTCCCCAGAGTACTCCGGTTCCGGAAGCTCTACGCCTGCACGATCCGCCAGATATTTCAATGCCTCTACAAAAGAATAATTTTCATATTCCATCAGAAATGTGAATACATTTCCTCCGGCACCACAGCCAAAGCAATAATACATCTGCTTCTGTCTGCTGACTGAAAATGACGGGGATTTTTCATTATGAAATGGACATAATCCAAAGTAGGAGCTTCCTTTTTTCTGAAGTCTCACATAACTGGAAATTACATCTACGATATCATTTTTTGACCGGATTTCTTCCACTAATTCCTCTGGATAATACATATCTGCGTCCTTTCATTTTTCATCATCTCTTCCTCAAATCCAGAAGAAGAAACTTCCCTATTATTAATATTCGACACAAACTTTATATTTCCTTTAATTTTTCCAAGATTCTGGGATAAAAAATTCCGTAAATTTCTTCACTGCATAAGTATCCGTCATTCCTGCGATATAATCGCACACGACCTGGGACAGCTCTTCTCCCTTTTTTAACATATTCTGTGATTGCTCCGGAAGAAACTCCGGATTCTTTATATAGAATTCATATAGATTGGTAATCATATGGATTGCTTTGCCCTCTTCCTTCTTGGCAACCGGGTTACGGTAAACATTTTCAAACATAAATACACGAAGACCCTGCATAGCCTCATGAACTTCCTCAGACATCTGAATCACCGGACGATCCACACTGTTGATAATAACATTATGTACGAGTGTGTTCAGGCGTCCTTTCACCGAAGTTCCCAAAACATCCGTATATTTCTTCGGAATATCTTTTTCTCTTAAAATACCGCCACGGATTGCATCATCAATATCATGATTAATATAGGCGATCTTATCTGACAGGCGCACGATCTGTCCTTCCAGTGTTGACGGGCGTCCGCTTGTTTTGTGATTCCTGATCCCGTCAATGACTTCCCATGTAAGATTCAGTCCCCGTCCTTCCTTTTCTATAGATTCCACCACTCGCACACTCTGCTCATTGTGTTTGAAACCTCCCGGGCAAAGTTCATTGAGCGCACGCTCCCCTGCATGTCCGAAAGGTGTATGTCCCAGATCATGCCCCAGAGCAATTGCTTCTACTAGTTCCTCATTAAGCCGGAGTGCTTTCGCGATTGTTCTTGCATTTTGTGACACCTCCAGTGTATGTGTCAGCCTTGTACGGTAATGATCTCCTTTCGGAAGAAGAAACACCTGGGTCTTCTGCTTCAGTCTGCGGAACGCCTTGCAGTGCACGATCCGGTCACGATCACGCTGAAAGACCGGACGAATATCACATTCCTCTTCCTTAATCTTTCTGCCTTTTGAATTCTTACTCAATGTCGCATAAGGACTTAAATACTCCAATTCTCTTTCTTCCATCTGCTCCCGAATCATCATAGAATCACGCTCCATCTTCACACTTGTATAATCATACTTTCATTATACAATACAATTCCGTCTGCTGGTACTGTTTTTCACATTATATTTTCTTACAGATTCAAGAATACCTGATTGATGTAACTGACATATAATGATATTTCTTTCGCTGTCTGATAAAAAATGCAGCTGTCATAAAAAGTGTACAAAGCTCTGCCACTGTAACGGCACTCCAGATTCCGTTCACTCCAAAGAATACAGGCAGTATCAGAACTGCCGCCATCTGGAATAATAATGTTCGAAGAAATGAAATCGCAGCCGAAATCATTCCATTGTTCAATGCTGTAAAGAATGCTGATCCATAAATATTGAATCCATTGACCAGAAAACTGATAAAATATATCCTGAATCCGTGTCTTGTCAGCTCAAATAATTCTGCGTCATATCCCACAAACAATTTTGCAAGCGGTGTTGTAATCACCTGAGAGAACATGAAAAGTCCAATCCCCCATAGTCCAATCAGCCGCAGGCTCTTTTTAAACATATTTTTCAGCTCACTGTGATTGCCGGCACCATAATGATAGCTGACGATCGGCGCACTTCCAATAGAATATCCGATAAAAATAGCAACAAATATAAAGTTCGCATACATAATAGATCCATAAGCCGCTACTCCATTTTCACCGGCCACTTTCATAAGCTGCAGATTATAAAGAGAATTTACCACTGAACTGGACAGATTCGTCATAAACTCGGATGCACCATTGCTGCATGTCTTTAATAAAATTCTTCTGTCAAAACTTGGTCTTCCAAGTTTCAGAAGACTTGAATTTTTTCGTGCAAAATAAAAAATCGGGAACAATCCGCCGATAAATTCTCCGCATACTGTCGCAACTGCTGCCCCTGCAATTCCAAATCCAAGACGTCCCACAAACAAATAATCCAGAACCATGTTGGTCACACCCGCCACAATGATAACTTTTAGCCCAAGTTTTGGTTTCTGTGCTGCTACAAAAAAGCTCTGAAACACATTCTGCAGCATAAAAGCCGGAAAAGAAATAAATGTGATGCGCCCGTACAACACGCAGTCTGAAAGCAGTTCACCAGCTGCGCCAAGCATCACTGCTACCGGACGAATCAAAATCATTCCAAGAATACTAACTGCTATGCCGCCAATGATCGTAACATAGACTAACATGGAAAAATATTCATTTGCCTTTTCTTTTTTTCCTTCTCCAAGAGTTGTTGCTACAATCGCGCTGCCTCCGGTACCGATCATAAATCCAAGAGCTGAAAGTCCCATCAGAATCGGCATAATTAAATTGATTGCTGCAAATGCAGTCTTTCCGGCAAAATTCGACACAAACAGACCGTCTACAACTCCGTAGATCGATGTAAAGATCATCATCACAATAGACGGTAATACAAATTTTATTAATTTTTTATAAGTAAAATGATCTGATAACTGAATCTCCATAAAAAAAATCTACTCCTCTTTTTCAAGAATACCTCTGCAATCCTGCCGGATGCTATATCAGAAGTGCATTCACTTCTGCTTCTATAAAATCCTCAACTATACTCGAGACATTTGAAGCTTATGGATATTCGCTTTTAATTCCATATTGTATTTTTCGTAAAGTTCCAGCATTTTCTTGCATTCTTCCTTACTCATACCAGAAAATGCCTGATTCTCTGCCTCTATCACTGGATAAATCTTCTCTTCCATAAGTTTCTGTCCCTTTTCCGTCAGATGAATATGCATATCACGGCCTTTTCCTTTTTCCAGTATCAGATATCTATCCTGTTCCAGCTTACGGATCGATGAATTCACTGTCTGCTTTGGAATACAGCACATCTGACTGATATCGCGCTGCAAACATCCATCCCCCATCTCACAAATGGCGTATAGAATATCAAATCCGCTTAATGACAGTCCTACCTTTGTCGCAGCCTCACGGTATACATCATTAAACTCTTTATAAATGTGATTAAACTCTATGAGCTGACGGCTCATGTATAGTGTTTTTTGTTTCGACTCCATTATTTTTTCTCCTCAAGTCCGATTTCGTACTTATTACAGTATAGTCCGATTTCGTACTCGTGTCAAGTGTTTTACTCGATATTGCCAATCCAAATGAAAGAAGGAAAGGACGAAGTCAAAACAATTCGCAAAAGAACAAAAAAGATGAAAAAAAGCAAAAATTGTTGTTGCTTTTTTCCTGAAAGTGTAGTAATATAATCTTCGGGCAATCGAGAAAAGCCTTTTATGCGGAAGTGTCGGAACTGGCAGACGAGCAAGACTAAGGATCTTGTAAGCATTGCGCTTGTGTGGGTTCAAGTCCCATCTTCCGCATTAACTTTTCAAATTTTATATTGTTTGTAATCATGTAAATGATTTACATAAATGCGGAAGTGTCGGAACTGGCAGACGAGCAAGACTAAGGATCTTGTAAGCATTG
>NZ_JAJCNF010000139.1:0-225 GCF_020560945.1 Dorea sp. 210702-DFI.3.125 | reverse complement strand
AAAAAATCCCCTGCCCCACATGGTGGAACCGGGAACGGGGGCTTCGCAATACCCGCACCAAATGGGAAAAGAAAGACCCGGAAAACGGGCGGTATATGTGGGACTTTTCCGTTATCAAAGACCTTTTGATGAATCCCGTTTACACTGGGGCGATTGCTTCCCAGAAAAAGGACTACCGTTTCAAAATCGGCACGATTGGGGAAAAGAAGCCGGAGGACTGGATTG
>NZ_JAJCNF010000138.1:0-225 GCF_020560945.1 Dorea sp. 210702-DFI.3.125 | reverse complement strand
AAAAAATCCCCTGCCCCACATGGTGGAACCGGGAACGGGGGCTTCGCAATACCCGAACCAAATGGGAAAAGAAAGACCCGGAAAACGGACGGTATATGTGGGACTTCTCCGTTATCAAAGACCTTTTGATGAATCCCGTTTACACCGGGGCGATTGCTTCCCAGAAAAAAGACTACCGTTTCAAAATCGGCACGATTGGGGAAAAGAAGCCGGAGGACTGGATTG
>NZ_JAJCNF010000137.1:0-227 GCF_020560945.1 Dorea sp. 210702-DFI.3.125 | reverse complement strand
CGATAAAACCCCAAGCATGAAGCTGGATCGGCGTTACCACTGCTTCGGCTGCGGTGCGGATGGGGATGTGATTGATTTTGCCGCCGCCCTGTATGGGCTGGGAAAGAAAGAAGCCGCCGTACAGCTGGCACAGGACTTCGGGCTTTCCTATGAGGACTGGAAACCGCCGGGGAAGGTAAAAAAGCCCAAGCCCCGGCAGAAATCCCCGGAGGAACAGTTTCAGGAAG
>NZ_JAJCNF010000136.1:0-229 GCF_020560945.1 Dorea sp. 210702-DFI.3.125 | reverse complement strand
ATTCGAGAGAATGATCATGGTATCACCCTCAACAAAATTGATGCTCTCATTGTCCAAATACAGAATGCAATTGCCCTTTTTAACATGGTTAATCTCAATACGCAAATGTTTGTGAGGTCCATAGGTCTCAAAAGGATAAAAAGAAATAAAACGGAATACATCCGCTAATCTCTGACTTTTCAGATTATTGGTTATATTGTCTAAAAATGTCCAAAGGGTGGAAAGTTCC
>NZ_JAJCNF010000135.1:0-229 GCF_020560945.1 Dorea sp. 210702-DFI.3.125 | reverse complement strand
CAGAGGTCAAGCCGGGTATCTTCTGACGGTGCGCCTTTGAAATAAAGGCTGCCAGCTTGAAAATGTTTCGGTTTTCCTGTCTCCCTGTCAAAGCTCATGGTTTCGTTTTGGAATACCCCGGTCAGTCTGCTCATTTTATCCATGAAGCGGTCACAGGCAGCGTTACGGTCACGGGGTTCTCTGGCAAGCAGATAGCTGTTCCAGATACGGAACGCCACATACATTTTCA
>NZ_JAJCNF010000134.1:0-232 GCF_020560945.1 Dorea sp. 210702-DFI.3.125 | reverse complement strand
CTCTCTTCTACGGTTAATCCTTTCCTCTTCGTCTTTTTCTACACCCTCGTTTAGTTGCTTCTTTTTCCTTCCCGCTTTCCTGCACTAACATTTTGCCGCAGTACACTATACGATCGTAGTACATCTTACAACTCCGCATACCGCGTCGCCAAAAATTTACTTCGCCAACCATTCCATATCTGTTAAGTATACATGTATATATATTGCACTGGCTATTCATCTTGCACTTTTC
>NZ_JAJCNF010000133.1:0-235 GCF_020560945.1 Dorea sp. 210702-DFI.3.125 | reverse complement strand
CATGTCAGGAGTATGTGCTAAGACATAACTTGCTCCTTTAATTACACTATTCATTACAGTTTTCCACCTTTCCTAAGTTCGCTTCTCTATTTCCCCATAAATAGAAGAATAGAAAAAGAGGGTCTGACCCTTTCGGGCTTACCCGGGGTCTGACCCTCTGACATATCTTACAGATATTTGCAGTATTCGTCACGGATAGCGCTCATCTCGCTAACGATATCGTCAACGTCGAGTA
>NZ_JAJCNF010000132.1:0-235 GCF_020560945.1 Dorea sp. 210702-DFI.3.125 | reverse complement strand
TGCCGGGTGTGGCTTTCCGTACCCAGTAGCGGATGTCCCGCAGCTTCTTCAAATCCTCCTGTACCTCGGTCAGCGGTGTTTTCAGAGCTGCAATTTCTTCCAGAAGCGTTTCCTGCTCCTCTTGCAGCTCCTTTTGGGTGCTGTCCTTATCGTCCGGGTGCTTGGCAAGGTAGGCGGCGGCTTTCTCATACCGGGCAACCTCCGGGTGTTCCTGTTTGAATTTCTCCTTTGTTTT
>NZ_JAJCNF010000131.1:0-235 GCF_020560945.1 Dorea sp. 210702-DFI.3.125 | reverse complement strand
CCTTTTTACAGAACCAATAATCTTCATCTCGTCCTTCGCGCGTCTTGCCCTACCTCAAATTCGCTCCGCTTCTTTTCGGTAGATTCAAGCCTTCACATGTCTCATTCCTGTTTCAAATGATTCAGCAAACAAGTTTGCTTCCTCATTTTTACAGTCCTGAGCCGCGCTCAGTCCTTGATGACTAAATAACAGACAACAACCCTTACTTTTTTCCTTAGAAAGGAGGTGATCCAGC
>NZ_JAJCNF010000130.1:0-239 GCF_020560945.1 Dorea sp. 210702-DFI.3.125 | reverse complement strand
GACTGTTACTAATAGGTCGAGGGCATAACCAAGTAAGGTGGATAGGTAAAGATGTAAAAAGTTTCTTATATGCAGTTTTGAAGGTATATATTTATATAAGAAGTGATTGGCATGAACCAGTCACTTTTTTGTGTATATAGAAAATTGCATTTCTTATTACACAAAATCTTCCGGCAGGGCGCATATTGTCCGGTGGACAATGGTTTTGCGCCGACCGAAACGGAGTGTAGACTTGCAGA